>CAYSWP010000001.1:0-1262 GCA_964434795.1 uncultured Desulfobacteraceae bacterium
AAATCGTAAAATTATTAACCTTTGAACCGTGAACCTTTGAACCGTGAACGGTTACTTAATTTCTTTGCGTATACCATTTTTATAACTTTATAACTTCACTTTATTCAGGGAAAATCTCTTTCCCTTGCAGTAAAATTTTTCATACAGGAGAATTGATTTTTGAAACAGTACTTTAAGTTATTCAAAATTTTACCTATACTTCTATTATTTTACTCATCATTTCCCCTTCAAGCGATGTCTCAGGAGAAAAGCATTTCATCCCATGCACTCAAAGTCTCCAATAAGATTTTAGGGAGGCTGACCTTGCGTAAAGCAACTATGTGTGAAAGCATAAGCGACTTTTCTCCGGAAAATGAGGCGATAGTTTTTTCTGTAGCATTAGAAAGGCTTTTTTGCTTCACAAATTTCAACCCTGTGCCTAAAAAAACCTCTATTTACCACACCTGGTTTTATATGGATGAGGTTATTTCAAGACATAAGCTCTCACTTAATCCTCCGGAATGGTCAACATACAGCTCTATGCAGCTCCGAGATTATGATAAGGGCCCATGGAGGGTAGAAATAATGGACGAAAACAATAAAACCTTGCGTGTATTACGCTTTAGTATTACAGATTAATCAGCTATGAAAAATTTTCTTCTCTATCTTTTTAGTATGCAATTGACGGATTTCATTGATATTACATTGATTAGCTTCATTATCTTCCGGCTTTATGTCCTCTTTAGGGGGTCTACAGTTCTTCGTGTTCTAATCGGTATTGTATTACTGTGGTTTTTTCAAAGAATAGCCTCTTCAATGAACTTAATACTTACCAGTTGGGCTATTCAAGGCATTATCGCAGCCGCTGCTATTTTAGTTATTGTTATTTTTAGAAACGAAATCCGCTCCGTTCTCCAGACAAAAAATCTAAAGACCTTGCTCTGGTCTTACTCTCGCAAGAATATACAAACACCTATAGAAATCATATCAGAGAGTGTATTCGAGTTAGCTAAAAAACATTGCGGTGCCCTTATTATCTTTAAGGCAAAGAATAATCTTGAAGAGATTGTTCACAGTGGCATCACATGGGAAGGCGCCCTTTCAAAGGAAATGATTTTGAGTATCTTCTGGCCTGGAAACCCGGTTCATGATGGAGCAGCAATTATCCAGGGTAATCAAGTATCCCAGGTAGGCGCAATCTTGCCGGTATCCGGGCGCAAGAATTTACCATCTCAGTACGGAACTCGTCATAGAGCAGCACTTGGCTTAACGGAGAAATCCGA
>CAYSWP010000001.1:1362-40020 GCA_964434795.1 uncultured Desulfobacteraceae bacterium
GAAATGGAAATTTTAGATACATCTGTAAACAATGTGCGTTTTCAGTTAAGCGGGTCCAGCGCAATTCTCAAATCAATCAGTCCAGACCAGGTACAGGTCCGTTTAGACCTTAACAAAGCAGTTGTTGGAAAAAATTCATTTACCATAACAAATAAAAATGTAACTCTGCCGCCTGGTGTTCTGTTAAAGGCGATAGAACCAAACGTCATAGACGTTGCCCTTGACGAACAGGTGGAAAAAGAACTGCCCATCCAGGTTGACTGGGTTGGCAAATTTCCCTCCCATCTAATTCTCACCATGGTAAAAATAAAACCTGAAAAAACTGTTGTCACAGGAGGACGTAGTATACTTGAAAAACTTTCAACAATATATACGGAAAAAGTAAGGCTTGATAAGATAGAAAAAACAGGTGAAATTAACGTCAGCCTGGCACTAAACCCTGCGTCTTTAAAGGTTGTCCAGGGATCAAATGAACAGATTAAAGTAACATACGTTGTAAAAGAAAGACCCTCTTACCTTATGGAAAGATAAATGCGATAAGGACTTTAGCAAATGAAAATATACCTGAAAGATACTCCTACTATCGATGTACACAATACAATCATAGTTGAAAAGGCAAAGGAAATTATTAGGGATTGCCCTAATGAGGAAGAAAAAGCAGTAAGACTCTTTTATTTTGTAAGGGACTCCATCAAATATAATATATACATGATCTCTACATTTATTGAGGACTTCAGGGCTTCAAAAATTCTTGATTGGAAAAAAGGGTACTGTGTGCAGAAGGCTGTGCTCCTTACAGCCCTTGGAAGGGCCGCAGATATACCTACACGTCTGGCCTTTGCCAAAATAAAAAATCATGCCTTGCCTCCCCATCTTTTTAAAATGTTTAAAACCAATATCTTCCCCCGCCATGGTTACAATCAATTCTTCTTGAATGGAAAGTGGGTAAGCGCAGCTGCAACTTTTGACAAAGTCCTCTGCGAGAAAAACGGATTGCCTACTGTGGAATTTGATGGAAAAAGTGATGCGATCCTACCGGAGACAGATTTAAAGGGTGCACCTTATATAGAATATATAGAGAAGTTTCCTCCCAAAGAAGATCTCCCATTTGACTGGATTAAAGAAAGGGTTTCGCAGTTAGTGGGCTCGGATAAGAGGCCATGGTTGAATAAAAATCAAGAAAAAAACTAAAATTGATAAAGAAAGAGTAACCCCTGAAGAAAAAATGTTAACCTCCCTTAACCCTTTGGTGCCGGATTATTTCATTTCAAGTAAATCCTGATTAGAATAATTATCCCTTTTCACCCTTAATGAATCCCCTCCACACACTTGTTACACCAGTTTATCGCTTATCCGTTGAATACAACATATTCATTAGTATACTAATCCTGTAATCAACAAACATGGATACTTTAAAAGAAACTAAAAAGGGAGGCTAAATTGAGAAACCGATTTTACTCAGATCATAGGATAATGTGTCATCTATTTTTCGCTGCACTACTTTTTTTGGCAACTCCAGTATGGGCCAAGGACTGGCACGGACTGCACGATTTGACCGATGTGCAATTGTCAGAAAAGATCTCTGGATTTCAAAAGGACCTGGATCAAAACCCCTCTGATTATGAAGTACTCAAAGCCCTTGGCATCGCCTATCATATAAAGGCGATAAAAAATGCCAAAGAGTATGCACCCAGGGCAGTTGAGTATTTAACCATGGCCTATGAGATAAATAAAAAGGATAACGAAACCATGTGTTATCTGGGAAGCGCCTTCACAATGATGGCCAAGACCACCTGGAATCCTATAAGTAAAATGTCTTATGTTAATAAGGGGGCCGGCTTAATGGATAAGGCAGTAAAAAGAGATCCTGACAATGTCTCTGTGCGAATGACAAGGGCCAGCAATTCAAAAAATCTCCCTTCTTTTCTTAACAGGGGAGATATAGCATTGGAGGATTTTGAGTATCTGGTCGGATTAATCGAAAAGAATCCTGAATCTCTAACATCAATAAAAAAGAAGGTTTACTCAAACCTTGCCGAGCTATACATAAAGGCCGGAGATCAAGCCAAGGCGGATAAATTCCGGAAACAATCTGAGAATTTGTAAGAAAGGAGGGTTAGAATCATGTCACTAATTGAAATGAGAGATATTAAAAAAGATTACCTGATGGGGGAAACGTCTGTACATGCCCTGAGAGGTGTTGATTTGAGTATTGATAAAGGAGAGTTTATAGCTATATGGGGGCCTTCCGGCTCAGGCAAGACCACCTTGTTAAATCTTATTGGCGCCATTGATGAACCATCCTCAGGGCAATTGTTTGTCGAGGGCCAGGAAGTTGTCCAATTATCTGACAATATGCGCGCTGAACTTAGAAATAGATCCATCGGTTTTATCTTTCAAGGGTTTAACCTGATTCCGGTTCTTTCTGCCCTTGAAAATGTAATGCTGCCCCTTGAGATAAGGGGTGCATCATCCTCCGAGGCTAGGGGCAGGGCCCTCAGTCGTCTTGATGAAGTGGGCCTATCCGATTTTGTCAGACACCGGCCGGATAAGATGTCCGGCGGCCAACAGCAGCGGGTTGCTATTGCAAGGGCCCTGGTAACGAATCCATCCCTGGTCATTGCCGATGAACCAACAGCCAATCTGGACACCGCCACATCAAAGAAGATCATTGGACTTATGCGGGATCTCAATGAAAAGGAAAAAACTACCTTTGTTTTTTCCACCCATGACCAGAGGCTTCTGGGCCAGGTGGAGCGTCTGGTTCGCCTGGAGGATGGAAAGATTGTAAATGGAGGAGGTAAAAAATGAACAAATGGATAAAGATAGCACTTCGCAACATACTGAAAAATAGGCGCAGGTCATTTGTAACCCTTTTGGCCATTGCCATTGGATTTGCGGCCGTAAGCCTCTTTCGGGGATATATACATAACACATATCAAGGACTCAGACAGTCCGCTATCAGAGGAGAAGGTCTGGGCCATCTTACCATTTATAAAAAAGGGTGGATAGAAAAGGGAAAAATCGATCCAGATCGATACATGTTTTCACAAGAAGAGATTCAACGGATAATTGATATAGTGGAGGGGGACGATGATGTCATTCTGGCCACACCTCAGATACATATCTCAGGCCTTGTTTCTAATGGACATATCTCTACAATATTTCTGGCAAAGGGCGTGAAACCCAGCGATGATAAGACAATAAAGGGCGCCTGGGCCGCCTTCCGCCCGGTAAAAGGAGATGCGCTTAGCAAGAAAAAACAATATGGCGTGGAGATGGCAGAGGATTTGGCTAAACACCTAAATCTGAAACCGGGGATGGATGGAGTGGTTATGGCCACCACCCTTGACGGCCAGATGAATGCGCTGGATATAGAAGTGGCGGGCATCTATGACACCGGTTCAGATGCTACCAACGACAAATACATGCGTTTTCCCTTTACATATGCTCAATCTCTGTATGACACGGAGAAGGCAGACCGGTTGGTGGTATTGCTTGACAGTTGGGAAAAAACGGAGCGAACTCGTAACCGGTTGCTCAGCAACTTGTCAAAGGCGGGGTTGCAGTGCAAAATAAGGACGTGGAATGAGCTTTCCCTGTTTTATTCCAAGGTGAAAGGGATGTTCGACATGATCTTCATGTTTATATTTAGTATAGTGTTTATCATTGTGGTGATGAGTGTGGTTAATACCATGGGAATGGCAGTGCTGGAGAGAACCAGAGAGATAGGCACTCTTAGGGCCTTTGGTCTGAAGCGCCGGGGCGTGAGCCTTCTTTTTGCCATAGAGGGAGCATTACTGGGCTTTCTGGGGAGTATTTTGGGGCTGGTTTTAAATATAGTAGTATGGGCAGTCATCCGGATAATTGAACCAAGTTATATTCCACCTGGAGTGTCAACGTCTGTCCCTTTAATCGTTAATCTGGTGCCCCAGGCCATGCTGACCTTGATGGTGTTTCTGATTCTACTCTCATTAGTAGCTGCCATTCTTCCGGCCAGACGCGCGGCAAGACTTAATGTGGTAGATGCCTTAGGGCATGTGTGATGCATTTACGATTTTCGATTGACGATTCAAATAATTCACTTCAATCTTCAATAGCCAATCGACAACCTATAGGAGGATACTGATGAATTTCAAGTTTCAAGTTTCAAGTTTCAAGCTCACAGTCTTGCTTGTGATTTTATTTTCTGTAATTGTGTTTCATATAAAACCGGTGCTCGCAGAAATGACACCCAAAGAGGTTCTTTCAAAGGCAGACGAGGCCAGGGGGAATGTGGAAGGTGTGGAGTGGGAGATCAAGATTGAATCTGTAGAAAATGGCCGCAAACAGTATAGGACCCTAAATATAAAGGCTCGCGATTTCAATTCCCTTGCAGAATTTCTCTCGCCCCCCAGGGTGAAGGGGCGTAACTTATTGATGATTGATCGAAATATGTGGTTCATGAAACCTGGTTTGAGGAAACCAGTTCCCATCTCCCCCAGGCAGAAACTGATGGGTGGTGCTTCCAATGGCGATATCGCTTCAACCAACTATGCCGGAGACTATGATGCAACTCTTGTGTCCGAAGATACAGTTAATGGAGAGGCGTGCTACCTTTTTAATCTGGTCGCTAACAATAAAAAGGTTACTTATAATCGGATCAGGTACTGGATTTCCAAGGAGCGCCTTATTGGCGTAAAAGCGGAGTTTTTCACAGTATCCGGCAAGATGTTTAAATCAGCAACCTTTGAGTATGAGAACAGTGTCCTGATCCAGGGGAAACCGAAACTCTTTGTTTCTAAGATGGTCATTACAGACGCTGTAGTAAAAAGTAATGTTACCACCATGAATTACAGCAATGTCAGGATCAAGAAAATCCCGGATTCGGCCTTTAACCTGAATCTGTTGGTGAGATGAGGTGAATCGAAAATCGCAAATCCCCCATCTTCAAGCCAGCGGACTTCGGCCCTTGTACCTCACATCCATTCTTGTTGCATGCCTTTTGTGGTGGCCTGCCTTTTCCATGGCCTCGGGACTTGGCTTTGACCGGGAGAAGGAGGATAACAAAGGACTGCCCGGTCTATGGGATGAAGTGTCCGAGGGCTTCGAATACAGCCTGAGAATGCTGACCTTTGGTGCGTATCAGGGTGTGGCGGATTCTTCTCAGAACCCTGATAACAACTTTTTTCAGATACCGCGCTATGTGGCTGATCTGGAACTACGCCCGGATGCGCGACTGAATTTCAGGAGATTGGATCTAAGCGTAAAACCCAGAGGGAACATTGAATGGATGGCATGGGAGGATGGGGTGAAAGAAGGAGAAAGCGATTTGAATGATGACTGGTTTGTTAATGAATGGCTGGCCAGGATACGGGTGACCGAAAAACTGTTTGTCTCGTATGGCCGGGAAAACTTGCAGTGGGGCCCTTCTTACCTCTTTTCCCCTTCCAATCCTTTCTTTCGGGATAACGGCCGGAGCAACCCAAAACAGGAGGTGCCCGGAATGGATTTTGCCCGTCTTGTCTGGCTGCCGGCAATGTCATGGACCATCTCTTTTATCGCCAATATAGATGAAGGGCGTCAGGAGTTTCGTTTTTTTGAATTTGACAAGATCTATGCAGTAAAACTTGATTATTCAGGGCAGGAAGCATATGCGAGCATAATCCTGTCACATCAGGAGAGTGACAGGAACAGGCTGGGGGTCTTCGGAGGCTGGACTGCCACGGATGCACTTTTGATATATGGAGAAGAGACTATATCCAGGGGCACCAATGCACTCTATCCCATAAAGGCTAATAACCCTTTTGGAGCGTCCATGGAGGAAGTAGATGATCAAGATCTATCCTTGAAGGGAACCGTTCTGGCTGGGGGCTCCTACACCCTTGAAGTGGGGCCTACCCTGACAGTAGAATATGTATATAACGGAACTGGATATAGCGATGGGGAAGCAGATCTTTATTACCAGCTAAGACAGGCGGCTGCGGATGCCTATAGTCTTTCAGGGCCAATCGGGGATTTGTCCAGATTGACTCTCAGCCGGACGGCAGACCCCAAGCTGAGATTCCTGAGACGGAACTATATTATGTTACAATACCAGCAGAATGATATTAGGGATGTACTCAATCTTACTTTCCGCTGGACTCGCAACATAGATGACGGCTCCGGGCAGTTTATAGCCATTATGGAGTACTACATAGGAGAACACACCATGATCTTCTCCATTGGAGGTATCAACTCCGGGAGCAGCGATACAGAATTCGGAACTATTCTGGACCGTCATTGCATGATAGGAGTGGAGTATACGTTCTAGGAATTGTATCTCTCTTCGTCATTGCATGAATCAGGACTTGAAGTTTGGCAGCATAACAGGATACAGTAAAAAATATTATGGAAAATGGATTGGTAAATATAACTCGAAGGCACGTTTTCGGATCTCTTTCCTATACGATGCTTTTTAGCACCTTCATAGCCCTCATCTTGACGGGTATCAAATTCGGGGGCGGGTTTGTTGAAAACTTAATCATCTCGCAATGCATCGGCATCTCCATATGTTTATTGGTCTTGACCGGGCTCCACCTTTTTAGACCTGCAAACCCGTTATTTATGCTGGTTGTGGTCATGGTAGCCATTATCATAGGGACAGTCGTTGGTTGGACATTAGGATCTATGGCCGCAGGTCTTTCGGTATCCCTGTTTGATCAGCGCTTCATTCCGGTGATTATCCTTGGAATCATGTTTGGGTCCATAATCAGTTACTTCTTTTTCTCGCGTGAAAGAATCTCCCAGACGGAGATACTGGTTCAGGAAGAAAGGATAAAGAGGCTTACCAGTGAAAAAAAGGCCGTAGAAAGCAACTTGAGGCTACTCCAGGCTCAGATCGAGCCTCACTTTTTATTCAATACCCTGTCTAATATCATGAGCCTGCTTGAAACCGACCTGGAAAAAGGAAAATCCATGCTCGCGGATTTCATCCAATACCTGCGAATGGCCCTTCCAAAGACAAGGGGAAAGACAACTACCATAGGCCAGGAAATAAAGATGATGCAAGCCTATCTCAACATCTTTAAGGTTAGGATGGGAGATAGACTGCGTTACAGACTCGATATCCCGGATAAGATAAATGACATTCCATTTCCTCCAATGTTGATTCAACCATTGGTGGAAAATGCCATAAAGCATGGACTGGAACCAAAAATCGAGGGTGGGGAGGTGTTCATACATGGAGAAGAAAATGAGGAGATGCTCCGATTGGAGATCGCCGATACCGGTGTGGGGTTTTACGAAGATGGGAATTTCGGTACGGGTCTTTCCAACATCAGGGAGCGTTTACAATCATTATATGGTGGCAAAGGACGCTTGATCTTAGAAGAAAACCGGCCATGCGGCCTGAAAGCTATTATTGAGGTCCCCCGTGCAAGAGATTAAAGCAATCATTGCCGATGACGAAGATCAATTAAGGAGCTATCTGAAATCACGGCTTTCTGAGGTATGGCCGGAACTTGTTATATGTGGTGAGGCCAGAAACGGCCAGGAGGCTTTAGAATTGATAGAGGAGTATCGACCCCATATCGCCTTTCTCGACATCCGGATGCCTGGCCTTTCCGGGATGGAAGTAGCAAAGAGGATTGTGGGATCCAGTTGGGTTGTTTTTATTACCGCTTATGATAAGTATGCAGTAGAGGCTTTTGAAAACGAAGCTATTGATTACCTGCTGAAGCCGGTAACCCATGAGAGGCTGGAAAAGGCGGTCAAAAGGCTCCAAAAACAGATTGCCGCCTCTATAAAACCTCCATTGGATATGCCCGAGATTGTGGAGCGGGCAATAGCCGGATTGTACAAGAAAGAAAAACCGGGCTATCTGCGGTGGATTAGAGCCCAGCACGGAGATGGTATCCGCCTTATCCCAGTGGATGAGGTATGTTACTTTAAGGCCAGTGACAAATACACGTTGGTATTAACAAAAGAGAGTGAATTACTCATCAAGAAGGCTATTAAAGAGCTTGTCGATGAACTGGATCCCGATCAGTTTTGGCGCATTCATCGGGGTACTATTGTCAATGCCCGTTACATTGCCAAAGTAAGCCATTCGTTGACCGGACGCGGCATAGTGAAGCTAAAGGATCGGCCGGAATTGCTTACAGTGAGCAGGAGCTGCATTCATATCTTTAAACAGATGTAGCAAATTTGGTATTGTCCGTTGATAGTTGTCAGTTGCTTGTTGGGAATACAGGCCGGAATAACGTAGTAAGACTTATCAGGATAGAGATAATTTAAACCTCTCTTAACTCTTTTACAGCCGAGACAACCTGTGATACTCGTTCTGTGGCCTTGCCCTGGAGAAAGATATCGGTAGTACTATCTGTTAGTACCGTTCTTTCCAAATTTAACTCTATTATTTTGGCGCCTGTCTGTCTGGCAAGCCTCGGGAGTATGTTAAAGGGTGATACAACAGCTGATGTACCTATTATTAACAAAGCCTGACAGGAGGCGGCTAATTTAGAGCTCCTCTCCATGGCTACAAGTGGAATTGCCTCTCCGAAAAAAATTACATCCGGTTTAAGTATCTTTCCGCACTCGCATTTAGGTGGATATTCACCTTTTTTTTCCTTGTAATCATAGGTTTTTTTGCACCATAGACAGGTAAGGGTGCTAGAATTGCCATGGTATTCAATAACGTCTTTTGAGCCGGCTTCCTGATGTAGATTATCTATATTCTGGGTTATGACAGCATTAAGAAAGCCCATGCTTTCTAACTTGGCAAGTCCTACATGTGCATCGTTCGGTTTTGCCTTGCCTACAATTTCCTCCATTTCTTTCAGCATTTGCCAAACCTTTTCCGGATTATCCCGGAATGCATAAATTGATGCGTATTCCTCAGGATCAAACCTGCTCCACAGCCCCTCTTTGCTCCTGAAGTCAGGTATGCCGGACTCCACTGAAATACCAGCGCCGGTAAGGGCAATAGTTGCCCTTGACTCTATAATAACCTTGGCGGCATTTTCAATTGATTCTTTCATAAATTATACTTAGGGTTCACGAAAAAATAAATTCGCAATTTCAGGTGTTGAGGCGCCCGTCTGACAAGGCGTGGAAACGCAGGAATATCAAGCATATTCCGAGTTTTCACAACACAGTCAGGCGGGATGTATCGGCGCCTGAAATGTGAATTTATTTTTGAGTGAGCCCTTAGACCATTTTTAGGCTAATATCCACTGACCTTGCAGAATGAGTTAATGCGCCAACAGATACCAGATTTACACCTGTCTTTGCTATCTCCCCTATTGTTTCTAATGTAACACCGCCGGAGGCCTCTAAAAGAACCTTACCTTTAGCAAGAACTACCGCCTTCTTCATATCCGCGACAGACATATTATCCAGAAGAACAGCATCCGCCCCTGCTGCAATAGCCTCTTCAAGGCCTTTAATATCCTCTACTTCCACCTCTATCTTTAATGTATGAGGTGTATTTACCTTAATTTTTTTTAATGCTCCGGTTATAGAGCCGGCGGCGGCAATATGGTTATCCTTCACTAAAATTCCATCAAATAGTCCATGACGGTGGTTAAAACCGCCCCCTACCCTTACTGCGTACTTCTCCAATATTCGCAAACCCGGCATAGTCTTCCTGGTGTCAATAACCTTTACCTTTGAGGGGTTTGTTTTTTCAACATATCTCCTGGTTAATGTAGCTATGCCGGAGAGATGTTGTAAGAAATTAAGGGCTGTTCTTTCTCCAGTCAGTATGCCTTGCAAAGAGCCATGGATTGTTCCTATATCATAGCCGCTGGGTACAAAATCTCCATCATGATAAACGCATTTAACTGTTATCTCCTGGTCTATTCTGGTAAAAACCCTTGTAAAAATTTCTATTCCTGCAAGGAGCATCTCTTCTTTTGCTATCAGCCTTGCTTGTCCTTTTGTAGACCTATCTATGATAGAAGTAGTAGTTATATCACCATTTCCAATGTCTTCTTCTAAGGCGGAATCAATTATTTTATCAATCTGGAAAACACCTTCAAGCCTCACTTAAGCTCCTCAATAATTTTAATGTTATGGTTTAATTTTTCCAGCTTCGTACTCATTTCCTCCACCTTGGTCTTAACGCTCTCTACTATATGATCAGGGGCATTGTCTAAAAAATCTTTATTTGCCAGTTTTTTCTGAGATAAACTCATTTCCTTTTCTATCTTTTTTATTTCCTTGACTATCCTCTTTCTCTCATCATCGTAATTTATCATTCCTTTTAAAGATACGTGGACCTGAATATCTCTAAAAACATACGTGGCAGAGGAATCAGGTTTCTTCACGCCTGAAACAATATCAACAGATTCGGCCTTAGCAAGGCTAGTTATGTATGGCAAATTATCCTTTAAAATCTTCCTATCCTCTTCTTCCCTTGAATCGATAACACACTTTACTTGTTTTTTTGGCGGAATATTCATCTCTCCCCTGATATTCCTCACACCTGTTATAATACCCATTAATAGATGCATTTCTCTGATTGATTTTCCGTCAGCAATAAACTCATCGGCCTGGGGAAATTTTGCCAACATAACACTTTCGCTGGTATGGGGAAGTCTTTGCCATATCTCCTCAGTAATAAATGGTACGAAGGGATGGAGGAGCTTCACAACCCCGCTTAAAACAACCTGCATTACAGATTGGGTGACTTCCCTTCTTTTTTTGTCATCGCTGTATAACTCCAGCTTAGCCATTTCAAGATACCAATCGCAAAACTCATGCCATACAAATTGATAACATGCGCTTGCTGCATCATTGAAGTCATAGGAATCAATATACTTACTCACGTCTTGAGCAACCTCTCCTGTCCTTGTTAGAATCCAGCGGTCGGCCAGGGTTAAATCACCTTTATCTATAGATGGCGGGCTTGAGCCCTCAAGATTCATTATAGAGAACCTCGCAGCATTCCAAATTTTATTCATGAAGTTCCTGTAACCTGCTACCCTTTCCTCTGAAAGCCTTACATCCCTCCCCTGGGCCGCTAATATTGAAAGGGTAAATCTAAAGGAATCTGTCCCAAACCTGTCCATGACCTCGAGCGGGTCAATTACATTCCCCTTGCTCTTACTCATCTTCTTGCCCTTTTCATCCTTAACAAGGGCATGGATATAAACCTCCTTGAATGGGACATCCCCCATAAAATGAATGCCCATCATCATCATTCTTGCCACCCAGAAAAAAAGTATATCAAAGCCGGTAACCAGCACAGATGTCGGATAAAACATCTTTAGCTCTTCAGTAGAATCAGGCCAGCCTAATGTAGAAAAAGGCCATAGGGCTGAACTAAACCATGTATCAAGAACATCTGTTTCCTGATGAAGATCCCTGCCGTTACACGAAGGGCATTCTTCAGGGTCCTCTTTTGAAACAATTATCTCTCCACAATCCTGGCAATACCACACAGGAATACGATGCCCCCACCATATCTGCCTCGATATACACCAATCTTTAATATTATTCATCCATTCGTAGTATACACCTTCCCAGTTGACAGGAAATATTCTCGTATTTTCTTTTCTTACTGCTTCTAATGCCTTTTCTGCGAGGGGACCTACTCTGACAAACCACTGCTTAGACAAAAGTGGCTCTATCATAGTCTTGCAGCGATAGCAGTGGCCTACTGCATGGCTGTAAGGGTCAATCTTCTCGAGTAAGCCTGCCTTTTTCAGGTCCTCAAGTATTACTTCTCTGCATTCGAACCTGTCCATACCCTTGTAATGCCCAGCCAGTTCATTCATCCGGCCATTCTCATCAATAACCTTTACTCTCTCAAGATGATGTTTATCTCCTATTTCAAAATCATTAGGGTCATGAGCAGGGGTAATCTTCAACGCGCCTGTGCCAAAATCTTTATCTACATATTTATCAAATATAATTGGTATAGGTTTATTTAGTATTGGTAAAAGCACATGAGAATCAGGCAAATTTTGGTAACGCTCGTCTTCCGGATTTACAGCGACTGCAGTATCCCCTAAGAGTGTTTCAGGTCTTGTTGTTGCAACAATCAAATATCCATTATTATTTTCAAAGGGGTATCTAACGTAATATAAAAAGCTCTCTACATCTTCATGTTCCACCTCCAGGTCAGCTAAGGCTGTATGACACCTGGGGCACCAGTTTATTATATAATCCCCCTGGTAAATTAATTTTTCTTGATAAAGCCCTACAAAAACCTCTCTCACAGCCCTGGAAAGCCCCTCATCCATTGTGAATCTCTCTCTGCTCCAATCACAGGAACTTCCCAACCTCTTAAGCTGGTTTATAATCATTCCACCATATTTCTTTTTCCATTCCCAGACCAATTCAATAAACTTTTCTCTGCCAATCTGGTGACGGTCCGTTCCCTTTGCTGCAAGGTCCTTTTCAACTACATTTTGGGTTGCAATGCCTGCATGGTCTGTTCCCGGCTGCCACAGAACATTATAACCTTTCATTCTCTTATACCTGGACAAGATATCCTGTAACGTATTGTTTAGGGCATGGCCCATGTGAAGCCTACCCGTAACATTTGGAGGAGGAATTACAATAGAAAAGGGAGGCTTTCCGGAATTGGCGCTCGCCTTAAAATATCCATTCTCTTCCCAATACTTGTACCATTTCTCTTCCACTTCCTTTGGCTCGTATATTTTAGCCAAAACACTATCTTCCATCATGAATAATATCCTTCATTTTTCTTTTTTAACAAGATTTCTTTTAAATTCAAACAGCGTTAACGATATATAAAATAGGCACAACGGCAATCAAACGATTACATTCAACGAGTGCCTTTGTGCCTATGTATCAAAATAAAAATTATTTTTTCTTATTTCTCAGTATTTATATCCTTTTTTAAAATATCGATCTCCTCCCTTATTACCCTCTCTACTACTTCCGGTATCACCTCCCTTGCCACCCTTTCCAAAACATCACCAGCCACTTTTTCCAATACAGCCTCTAACTTTTCATCTGAAATCGATTCCATTTCCCTCTGAATAAGTTCTTCTTTATCCTCTACCGGGGTCTCTAAAGGGGGTCCTTCACTTAGAATTTCCCCGGAAATTTCTTCCTCTTCCGTTATTTCCTCTTCAGCTATTTCGTCTATCCCTTCAATCTCTTCTTCAGAGATAAGCCTTTCAAGTTCTTTATCTAATTGAGCATCATCTACAAAATCCACTTCTAATTCCTGCTCCCCATCAGACAAATCTGTTTTTTCTCCCTCTGTAATAATTAATTCTTCATCAACGTTATCCTCAGCTCCAGATAGCTCTCCAAATGCAAGCCCTTCATCCCCAACTGCTTCTTCGGTTTTATCTTCTTCTATTATAACCTCCTCTTGGAATTTTTCTTTAGATTCAGATTGATAGTCTTGTTTTACGTCACTTTTCTCTTCATCTAATTCAAAGTCCCCTAAATCTTCAATATCTTGTTCATTCAATTCTTCTTCAATGTCTTCTTCCGTTATATCAACAAGATCTATAATATCCTCAACTATGTCATTTTTATTATTTTCACTTAGGAGATCTTCACTTAAAAAATCGTCATCAATTTCCAATTCAAGGAGATCCTCTTCCTCAGTGATTTCATCTTTACGATCATCCTTGGACATGTTTGCCTCCTCTTATATGATAGTTTAATAAAGCATATTTTTTGGCTACCACAGAATAACTGATATTGTCAAGGCCTTTGAATTGTCTTATCATAAAACTTAAAGCACTATTAACTATTGTTCATTTTAGTGTACCCCTTCAGGCTATTCTCAAACAGATAGGGCAATGATAAAATTTTAGTGACTACTCACGTAGTCAGGTTGAAGGGGTTTAGACTGAAGGCTGAAGGAGTTCAAAAAGCACGATTGACTCACTTTGGTAGAAAAAGAGAAAATTATCGCACCAAACATGGCTTCAAAATTAGAAGTATTCCCGTCTTTCCTAATCCCGCCTTTAGCGGGACCTTCAGCCTAACCACCTGAGTAGTTACAAATTTTATATCTTAGTAAGGTTATAACGGGCAACCGGCATGACACTGTCTGCTATTTTCCTTCTAAGTGCAATAGTATTAACCGGCGTATAACGAGCCAGTTTTTTCAATGCCATGAGCTGAGTTCTTAGTTCTTCTCCCTCACTGACAGCAGCAAATATCTGTCTTGCCATTAAATCTACCTTTGGGAAAGAATCATTTATATATACCTGGGTAGCTGCTATATGTATCTCAGCCTTTTCCTCTCCTTCCTTATTAAATTTTTTCAAGGCCCTTAAAAAGGCGCTGTCCATGGCAAATATCTCTATAATAATATCCGCTATTAAGGCAACAACCTCCTGTTCTCCGGCAAGCTTATCCATGTATTTCCGGGTAGCAGCGCCTGCAGCAAGGAGGCCTATTTTCTTTGCCATCGAAACCATCTTTCTCTCCCTCTCAAGAACGCCTTCTTCCTCACTTAAGGAAGGCCTGTAACTCATAAGCTCACCGGTTAATTTTTTGATCACATCAAGAAGGGGTAATTCTCCCTTCATAGCGGCCTTCATCAACCTGTCTACAATGAGAAGACGATTTATCTCATTTGTTCCTTCCCATATACGATTTATCCTGGAATCCCTGTACGCGCTCTCTATCATATTGTCCTGAATATAACCGTAACCGCCCATTATCTGAACGCATTCATCAACTACATAATCAAGAACCTCTGAACCAAAAACCTTATTTACAGAACACTCCAAGGCATATTCCCTGAGGGCCTCACCGGTTTTTTGGCCGGCATCCTCTTTCGAGGGATCAATTCCCTCTAATGCAAGATCAAGAAGACCTGCAATACGATAGCCTAAGCTTTCATTTACATAAATCTTGATCACTATCTCGGCAATCTTATGCTTTATGAGTCCGAAATCACTGATAGGCCTTCCAAATTGAATTCTGCTCTTTGCATATTTAATAGCATCGGCGATCAAGAATTTGGATACCCCTACCGTGGCTGCCCCTAATTTGTACCTGCCTATATTCAGTGTGTTTAGCGCAACAACATGGCCTCGTCCAACTTCTCCAAGCACATTTTCAACGGGCACCTTTACATCCTGAAAGATAACGGATCTGGTAGAGCCACCATGCATCCCCATCTTTTCCTCTTCCTCATCAACTGAAACCCCGTCCCATTTCCGCTCAACGATAAAACCGGTAAACTTTGTGCTATCTACCTGGGCATAAGTTAGGATTAAATCACAAAATCCGGCATTTGAAATAAACTGCTTCTGACCATTCAATATGTAATACTTGCCGTCATCCGATAAAACGGCCGTAGTCTCAGCTGTAAGCGCATCAGACCCATGGGCCGATTCCGTCAGCGCATAAGCACCTATCATTTCACCTGAGGCAAGTTTTGGCAGATACTTTTTCTTCTGCTCAGGTGATCCAAAAAAGACAATAGGCAGGCTTCCAATACCTGTCTGGACGCCATAGGCCAGAAGAAATCCTCCTACCCCCTGGTTGATTCGTTCCGTGACCAATACTGAGCTAACCTTGTCAAGCTCTGATCCTCCGTAGATCTCCGGCATATCTGTAGAAAGGAGACCAAGTTCGCCGGCCTTTCTTAGCAGGCTTGTCAATAAATCTCCGTTAAGTTCAGCAAGCTCATCCCTTATAGGCGCTAACTCACCTAATCCAAATTCCTCAGCGGATTTTCCTATTAATCGCTGTTCATTGGTAAAATCCTCAGGTGTAAACACATCCTCAGGCAAGGCGTCTGTAATTAAAAATTCTCCACCCTTAAAAAGTTTTTCCTTTGCCATTTTTATCACTCCTTCCTCAATTAATAATCCTCTATTTCAAATATCGCAGCGGCCCCCATGCCGAACCCTATACACATGGAAACCAATCCCCACCTTAGTCCTCTCTCCTGCATTTCATAGATCAGCTGGGTGGTTAATTTCGAACCTGTACACCCTAAAGGGTGCCCTAACGCAATGGCCCCGCCATTTACATTTGTTATTTCTTCATTAATCCCCAATTTATCAATGCAATAAATGGCCTGAGAGGCAAAGGCCTCATTCAGCTCTATAAGCTCTATCTGATCAAGTGTCATGCCGGCCAGTTTGAGCACCTTTGGTATTGCCACTGAAGGGCCCAACCCCATATATTCCGGCGGGCATCCCTCTACAGTATGATAACGAAAAGTGGCCATAGGCTTTAGGCCCAATTCTTTGGCCTTTTCTTTAGACATAAGAACTACACCTGCCGCTGCATCACTTGTTTGTGAAGAATTTCCGGCAGTTACTGTTCCAGTTGCTTTAAATGCAGGACGAATCTTAGAAATACCCTCTTTTGTTGTGCCTGGACGGACTCCCTCATCTTTATCAAATATAAACTCCTTGTATCCAAAGGATCCATTAGGCAATTTAATTTGTTTTTTCACCTTAACAGGAACAATCTGGCTCTTAAAACGTCCGGCCTTGTAAGCAGCTTCTGCCTTCTGCTGACTCCTTGCTCCAAATTCATCCTGCCTCTCCCTGCTGATATTATAACGTTCTGAGACATTTTCCGCTGTTAGTCCCATACCTGTAAATGCCCCCGGCCTTTCATCTACCAAGGCAGGGTTTGGATACATCATGCTGCCTCCCATAGGTATCTGACTCATATTTTCTACACCACCGGCAATTATTACATCCGAAAATCCGCACATAATCTTTTCAGCCCCAATTGCTATAGACTGAAGCCCTGAAGAACAGAATCTGTTGACCGTCATTCCAGGGATTCGATCAGGCCAGCCCATAGACATAACAAGTACACGACCTAAATTAAGTCCCTGGGTTGATTCTGGAAATGTACATCCAATAATTACATCATCAATAAGCATTGGATCCAGGTTCCCTGCCCTTCTAATCAGATCACTGAGGATTGTAGTCCCCATGTATTCCGGACGTGTATTCTTCAATATTCCCCGAGGTGCCCTTCCAGCTGCCGTTCTACAAGCAGCAACAATCACTGCCTCTCTCATTATACTTTCCTCCCTACAGTTTTATATAAATAGCTAAGTAATGCCTAAACAAAAAGTTATGTTCCGGCAGTAATTGAGCCTGGCAACATTTTTTCACCACAAATTCACTACTTAGCAGTTGTATTAATTTCGAAGTGGTCGACCTGTGCTAAGCATGTGCTGAATCCTGTCTTGAGTCTTTGGATCACCGCACAAACTCAAAAACGCCTCTCTTTCCAGATCCAACAGGTATTGTTCGCTGACCTTTGTGTATTCAAGAACATTTCCACCACACAGTACATATCCCACCTTTGTGGATACCGTTACATCGTGTTCTGTAATAAACCCTGACTCATGCATGCTCCACAGGCCTAATTTAATCATGGCAAAGGTATTTTCACCAGCAACCTTTATATCATCCCTTGGCCGAGATGCCCTATATCCTTCCATATTCATAGCCAAAACAGTTTTCTTGGCATCTTCTATGAGATAATCCCTATTGACCGTCATAGAATCATTGGACCTAAGATATCCAAGCTCAACTGCCTCAGGGCCGGATGTTGACACCTTAGCCATTGCTATAGTCTCAAAAGCCCTTGCCACAAAAGGCATTAACTCAATCTGTTTTGGGTATAGACCTCCTTTTTGCACCTCGAAAATGTGATCAGTATTTCGAATAAGCAATTCTTTCGTGCCCCCTCCTGAAGGGAGCAGGCCTACCCCAACTTCCACTAAGCCCATATATGTTTCAGCAGCATAACGAACTCGGTCTGAGGCAAGACAAATCTCACAACCTCCGCCTAATGCCATGCCTGCCGGAGCTGCCACTACAGGCTTATCCAAATACTTTAATTTCATAAATGAATCCTGAAATGACTTAATCATCCAGTCAAGGTCATCCCACTCCTCTTCCTGGGCAGTAAAAAGAACAAGGGGCAAATTAGCGCCAACTGAAAAATTATTTGCATGATTGGCAATAACGAGGCCCTCAAATTCCCTGCTCACAATATCGACAGATTTGTTGACCATGTTAATAATATCATCACCTATGGCATTCATCTTAGTATGAAACTCTAAGCATGCCACACCATCACCAATATCAATCAGGCTTGCCCCTTTATTTCCTGCCACCTCCTTGTTGCCTTCCTTAAGTGAGGGCAGCAGAATAATTCCGGGTTTGACAGGAATCTCTTTGTAGTCCTTCGTATTAGAGTCATAGTAGTAAGTCTTTCCTTTTTCTTTTCTGTAAAATGAATCTTTCCCTGTATCAAGCATCTCTTGAATCCACTCAGGGATTGCATACCCCTCTTCTTTCATTTTGGCAACAGACTTACTTAGACCAATGGCATCCCATGTTTCAAATGGACCCATATTCCATGCAAAACCCCACTTCAGAGCATTATCTATACTCACTATATCATCAGCAATTTCCGGCACACGGTTAGCTGAATATATGAGTGTTTCCGACAACATGAGGAATATAAACTTCCCTGCTACATCCCCTGCATAGTAAAGGGATTTTACTTTTTTGCCTGTCCCTGATATATTCTTGGCTGCCTCTAATGATGCAAACTTTACTCTCTCCTGCTCGGTATATTTTAAGCTTTTATAATCCAAAGAGAGAATAATTTTTTTTCCTTTGTCACCCTTTTCCTTTTTATAAAATCCCTGTTTTGTCTTTTCACCCAGGAAATTTTTCTTAACCATCTCATTAACAAACTCCGGAGCCTTAAACACCTCTCTCATCTCGTCTTTTGGAGCCCCTTCATAAACATTGCTTGCAACATGCATCAGGGTATCAAGCCCGACCAGATCTGCTGTCCTAAAAGATGCGCTTTTGGCTCGACCTATTATTGGACCAGTAAGGCTATCCACTGTCTCTATGGATAGACCTAATTCCATCATTGCCCGCATAGAGTAAAGCATGCTAAAGGTTCCAATCCGGTTCGCCACAAAGTTCGGTGTATCCTTTCCGTATACAATCCCCTTGCCTAAAACCTTCTCGCAGGTTTTAGCCAAGAGCTCAATAACCTCGGGCATTGCATCCGGTCCCGGCACTATCTCCAAAAGCTTCATATACCTCGGGGGATTAAAAAAATGTGTTACGGAAAAATGCTTTTTAAAGTTTTCAGATCTTCCTTCGCATAATTCTTTGGCAGATATGCCAGACGTATTTGATGCAATAATTGTATCTGCCTTCAAAACAGTTTCAATCTTTTCAAATACACTTTTCTTGATGTCCAGCCTCTCCACTACTACCTCTATTATCCAGTCAACATCCCCTAATCGTTGAATGTCATCTTCCATGTTTCCAATGGTTATCAGCCCGGCATTTTTCTTCACATAGAATGATGCCGGTCTTGAATTCAAAGAGCCGTCCAACCCTTTTTGTGCCAGTTTATTTCTAAAGTCCTTACTCTCTCTACTAAGCCCCTTTTTCCTGTCCTCATCATCTAATTCCGGGAGAACAATATCAAGAAGTAACGTCTCAATGCCTACATTGGCAAGCTGGGCTGCAATAGTTGCCCCCATTACACCAGCCCCTATAACCGCGCACTTTTTAATAGACCTCGCCATAAATAAACCTCCCTACTGTTATCCAGTGTCTGTGATTACCTTTATTATTTGTTAAATCAATAAATTACATACTTGCGTCGATTTAATGAATTGTCATTCATTTTTTATTAGCACCCCTGAAAAACGAAGTCAACTAAATTCTTTGCACTGCAATATTAAATAGAGTTGACAATTACACTAAGTATGTTAAAAGTAATGCCACAATGACAAAAAAAGAAAAGAAAAAACCAAACATTAAAAGGGAATGGTGCAAGGGATGCGGGATATGTGTAGAATTCTGCCCGGAAAATGCATTAACTATGGATGATATGGAAAAAGCCACCCTATCGTACCCTGATCAATGCACTGGATGTGGGATGTGTGAACTTCGCTGTCCTGACCTTGCAATCGAACTTCAATGAGGTAATTGACCCATGAAAGACAATGTTGTATTTGTCCAGGGCAATGAAGCCTTTGTAGAGGCAGCCCTGTATGCAGGCCTTGATTTCTTTGCAGGCTATCCCATCACTCCATCTACAGAGATTGCGGAATTGTTAGCTTTAAGGTTGCCAAAAAAAGAGGGGGTATTCATTCAGATGGAGGACGAAATATCCTCCATGTGCGCAATTATAGGGGCATCTCTGACTGGGAAAAAGGTAATGACAGCAACCAGTGGACCAGGGTTTTCCCTCAAGCAAGAGGCAATCGGGTTTGCCGTAATGACGGAAACACCCTCCGTCATAATCAATGTCCAGCGGGGAGGCCCTTCAACAGGACTTCCTACAAGCGGCAGCCAGGGGGATGTAATGCAGGCAAGATGGGGCACCCATGGAGAGCATGCCATTATTACCATGACTGCATCTAATAATCAGGATGCCTTTGCTATAACGGTTGATGCCTTTAACCTGTCGGAAACCTTCAGAACTCCGGTAATTCTGCTTTTCGATGAAATTGTTGCCCACACCAGGGAGAGGCTTATAATACCCGAACCAGGGGAGATTAAGGTTATTGAAAGATTAAAAACTTCCGTCAAGGAGGGGACTGACTATCACCCAAATCTTCCCAGGGAAGACGGCAGACTGCCCATGTCGGATTTTGGAGGGGTGCACCGCTACAATGTTACCGGTTTAGCTCACGATATGTGGGGATTCCCTACGACTGATTCAACAACAGTATATAATTTAATGCATCACCTTGTAGATAAAATACAGGGACACTCAAAGGAAATTACCAGGACAAAGGAATACTATATTGATGATGCAGAATGTTTGTTGATATCCTATGGATCATCGGCCAGGACAGCATTGCATGTAGTTGAGGACAGGAGATTGCGCGGTGAAAAAATTGGATTACTCGAGCTTCAAACCCTATGGCCCTTTCCTGCTGAAGTAGTTAAAAAGAAATCTGTTAATGCAAGGTGCGTCATTGTGGTTGAGATGAATATGGGCCAGATAGTTCATGAGGTAAAAAAGGCCGTTGATGATCCTGAAAAGGTATTTCTGGCAAACCAGATTAATGGCAGCTTTATTCAACCGACAGATGTTCTGAATATAATAAGAATAATTCAGGGGAAAGGGGCCTGATAATGGCTGTAAAAGATTATATTAGGGAAAAATTTTTTCCACATATATGGTGTCCAGGATGTGGTCATGGAACTATAATGACTTCATTAATAAGGGCAATCGAAAAACTGGAGAAAGAAAAAAATGACATTGTCATTGTATCAGGTATAGGATGTTCCTCCAGAATCTGTGGGTATCTTGATTTTCATACACTCCACACTATCCATGGAAGGGCGTTAGCTTTTGCGACAGGGGTTAAGCTCAGCAGACCGGAACTTACAGTAATTGCCCCAATGGGAGATGGTGATGCCTTTGCAATCGGCGGAAATCACCTCATTCATGCTGCAAGACGAAATATAGACATAACGGCCATTATTATGAATAACAATATTTATGGTATGACAGGAGGACAGTACTCACCTTCCACCGGTTATGGGGACTTCGCAACTACCGCTCCCTATAGCAATATAGACCATCCCTTTGATTTTGTAAAACTTGCCGTAGGAGCCGGGGCTTCGTTTGTAGCCAGGACTACAACCTACCACGTAACTTCGATGATAAAAATTATTGAAAAGGCTATAGCTCATCATGGCTTTTCGGTCGTGGAAATTATGTCTCAATGCCCCACATATTACGGCAGAAAAAACAAATTTGCCAGTGCAGTAGATATGCTCAAATATTATAATGACCATACAACCCCAATAGGAAGCAAAGATAAAGAAAAAAACCCAGAGCTAATCGAAAGGGGAATTTTTGTCGATAAAGAAATGCCTGAATACTGCGATGAATATGATAAAATTATAAAGATGGCATCCCAAGGAGAATAAGATATGGAAAAGTGCAGGATTATCTTCTCTGGTTCAGGTGGGCAGGGCATTATTACATCTGCTATTATTCTTGCAGAGGCAGCTACACTCTATGAGGGCCTTAATGCTGTGCAATCGCAATCCTACGGCCCAGAGGCCAGGGGAGGCTCCAGCCGCTCCGATGTAATAATTTCAGACAAAGATATACATTACCCAAAGGTAATTGAACCAAATATCCTTGTATGCCTCACTCAGGCTTCATACAATCAATACGCATCTCTTATCAGGCCAGGCGGTATTCTATTAACCGATAAATATTTCGTAAAACAGGAAAAGAAGGTCGATGCCAGGTTGGTTGAACTGGATATGCATAGAGAGGTGATGAAAAAAATAGGCCGGCCAATTGTATTTAATATTTGCATGCTTGGGGCATTTATCGCCATTACTAAGTTAGTTGAAGAAACCTCTATCATGAAAGTGCTTGAAAAAAGGATACCTCGCGGCTTTCTCGATATGAACAAAAATGCCCTGGACATTGGTATTGATATGGCTCCGAACATTGACTTATAAACCCATGTCCGTTGCATACTGTCACTGCCTTCAAACTTCCCGTACCAACGAAAGTATAAAATAAAAAAATTTATCATGAATAATGAACAGATTATAACAAGATTCCCGCCAAGCCCAACCGGAACTCTCCATATCGGAGGGGCAAGAACAGCGCTTTTTAACTGGCTTTTCGCCCGACACAATAACGGTAAGTTTATCCTTAGAATAGAAGACACTGATAGGGTTAGGTCTACAGAAAAGGATACGGAAGTTATTATTGAATCTATGAAATGGCTTGGTCTTGACTGGGATGAAGGCCCGTATTTCCAGTCGCATAGGGCAAAAATTTACGATGAGTATGTCCAGGAGCTTCTTTCCACTGGGAATGCATATTATTGCCATTGCAGCAAAGAAGAATTAGATAAAAAAAGGGCTGACGCTAAAGAGAAAGGGCTTAAACCAAAATATGACGGCAAATGCAGAAACCTCGGCCTTGGAAATGCGCCAGGCGCTGTTGTAAGGCTTAAAAGTCCTCTTTCAGGTATAACAACATTCAAGGACCTTGTTAAGGGGGTTATCTCTATTGATAATAATGAATTAGATGACCTTATATTAAAACGTTCCGATGGGTCTGTCACATATAATATGGCCGTAGTTGTAGACGATAGTTCAATGGGAATTAATTTTGTTATCAGGGGAGATGATCATATAAATAATACCCCAAGACAAATCCTTATTTACAAGGCCTTAGACAAGCCAATTCCACGGTACGCCCACCTCCCTATGATCCTTGGCCCTGACAAAAAACCTCTCAGTAAACGGCATGGGGCAACATCCGTTCTTGCCTTCAAAGAGATGGGAATTTTGCCCGAAGTCCTGTTGAATTCATTGGCCCGTCTTGGCTGGTCTTATGGTGATCAGGAAAAATTCTCTACCCACGAACTCGTAGAGCTGTTTTCCCTTGATCACGTAGGCAAGGCTTCCGGAATTTTCAATTTAGAAAAACTTATTGACCTTAATTCAAAATACATCATGGAGATGGATAATGATAAACTTGCAGACTCCATGCTCCCATTCCTTGAGACCCTTGGGCACTCAAACCCAAACAGAGAAAAAGTAAAAGGCGCTGCAATAACCTTACAAAAAAGGTCTAAGACCCTCCTTGAAATGGCAAAAGATTCCCTTTTCTACTTTACTGAAATTACCTATGATAAAGCAGCAGATGAGAAATTTCTCACAACTGACCTGATAGATATTTTGGAAGATTTACTAACTGACCTGCAAGGCGCAATGGATTTCAGTATAGGAGAACTGGAAAAAATCTTTTTAGAATTCTTAGAAAAGCATCAGATAAAACTCAAAAAAATTGCGCAACCATTAAGGCTCGCCCTTACAGGGAAAACATTCAGCCCCGGAATATTTGAGATAATGGAGGTACTGGGACAGAAAATGGTTGTAAAAAGACTTTCAGATGCTATTTCCCATATAAAGAATAAATAAACCCACAACTAAAGAGAGAAAGGTGATAATATGAATTTTGAAACTATCCTTATAGACAAAAAAGACCATATAGGAATCATCAGCCTTAACAGGCCTGATCAGCTAAATACATTTAATGTGACTATGGCAAAGGAACTAAACCAGTCCCTCAGTGAAATGGACCAGGATAATGAAATCAGGGTAGTTATAGTAAAGGGTAACGGTCGAGTCTTTTCAGCAGGGATAGACGTAAGTGTACTGCCTATGAAAAGTATCCTTGAATATAGACCATGGATACAGGGAATGGAAAAGATGAGCCTTACTATTGCACACATGGTAAAACCGGTTATTGTGGCTGCCCACGGAGTTGCCGCTGCGAATGGAGCTGGTCTTGTGGCTGCCGCAGATCTGGCTATTGTTGCGGAAGGCACTCGAATAGGTGCAACGGCTATTAACGTAGGTCTTTTTTGTATGGGGCCGGCCGTACCTATCTCTCGGTCCCTGGGTAAGAAGCTTAGCCTTGAATTGCTTTTTACCGGTGACTTTTTTGATGCAGAAAGGGCTGAGAGGATTGGTCTGGTTAACAAAGTCGTGCCTCAAGAAAAATTGTTAGATGAGGCGAGCGCCTTAGCGGAAAAACTCGCATCCAAGAGCCCAATAGCCCTCCAGATGGGGAAAAAATTCTTCTATACCATGTCTGATATGGAATTTGAAAAGGCCCTTGAATATTCAAATGAAATGTTTGTCGAGCTATGCACTACTGAGGATGCCTTAGAAGGTGTAAGGTCATTTCAAGAAAAGAGAAAGCCTGTCTGGAAGATGAGGTAGGGTTCACGGAAAAATAATTTCGCAATTTCAGATGTTGAGGCGCCCATTTTATAAAGTTACATAAGAGTAATAGAATGTTACGACACCAACTCTTCAGCTACCAAATCCATATCTTTTAAGACGTCTTCAAAAAAACTTCCAGGAGACATGGAATTCAACTTTTCTAATAACTCAGGATTGTCTCCTCGACTTCCCTGGAGAATCTTTAATGCGTTTACATAAATCTTTTCCGTGGCCTCTCTTGCAAAAAGCCTGGCAACGGCAAGCATGAACTCATCTGAAACGGTTTTTTCTCTGTCTTTTGAAACAGCCTTGTGACATAGCGCATTGGATACCTCCGCCCATGTCATCATATCTGCCAATAGGAACATAAGATACTGGGATTTGGTAACTTTAATATTCCTGGAAATCAAAAGGAGCTCATTCAGAATTCTTAAAGCCTCTGCAGCAATAGGACCTCCGCTTTCTTTTTGGAGCCTTAAAAGCCCATCTGCCATATCACTGTAATAACCCCCTTTTGTATGCAATGTCTTCCTTAATCTAAAGATAGAAATGATACTTTGTTGAATTTCGCTTGTCCCCTCAAATATAGTGGTTATCTTCACATCCCTCTTTATCTTTTCTACCTCGTATTCCCTTATATAGCCATATCCCCCAAGGGCTTGTATGCCATCGTTTGCCATAGCATCACCAACTTCAGTGGCAAAATACTTGGCAATAGATCCCTCAACCTGCAGGTCTTCTTCTCCTGAATCAATCCTATCCGCTACCTCTTCAACATAGGCCCTTGCCGCCTCTATCCTAACGGCATTAGACACCAAAAGCTTGTGCGTATAACCCTGTTTTTCCGACAGTGTAGTCCCAAACTGCACCCTCTCCTTGGCATAAGATATTACCTTTTCCAGTGCCGATGAACCTGCTGCAAGCCCAAAAGTTGCCACCATAAGTCTGGTGTATCCAAACACTTTATTGGCCTGCTTTAATCCGGTTCCTTCAATACCACCTACAAGGTCTTCTGCTGGTATATATACATCCTCCAAGGTTAAAGGCGCTGTATTTGAGGCCCTAATGCCGTGCTTGTCTTCATGCTGTCCATAAGATAGCCCCTCTATACCTCTTTCGGCTATAAAAAAGGATGGCCCGTCCGGGGTATCTGCCAGTATAGTATAAAGGTCTGCCACTCCTCCATTTGTAATAAACTGCTTCTGCCCGTTTAATCTATATCCTTTTACCCCTCCAGCCTCATCAAAGACTCTCTCAGCCTTGGTCTTTAGGGCCTGAACATTTGACCCTGCCTCCGGCTCAGTAACCCCATAGCCAACTACAAGTCCCTCGTCTGCAATTCTCCTGATATACTTCTCTTTCTGCTCTTCTGTTCCAGAAACCCTTATTGGATCCATTCCTAAGCAAATTGCAAGAAAGGAAGTAGCAACGGCCATATCTATCTTTGCCATTTCTTCTGAAAGCTTAGCAACCTGCAAGGCGTTTGCCCCTAAACCACCGTACTCTTCTGAAATGAAAATCAAATGGAGCCCAATATCAGATCCAAGCATAAACCGAATAAGATCTTCTGGAAAATCACCCTTCAAATCCATCTCTAATTTGGTCTCGACCTGAAATTTTTCTTTTTCTATTTTCTTGAGGGTATCAAGAACGATTGAAAACATTTCATTATCCATCATTATCTCTCTATTGATTTCAATTTAGGAGTAAGCATTTGCTGTGATTCAGGAAACGTATTTATAATCTATGCAGTTCTTCCTCTAAAACCCTGATCCAGTTTTCCTTAAAAAGGGAAAGTGTTTTTTCCTTATCTTTCTGTGGTACGCCAACTATGAGTATAGCAGAACATCCTGACTCTGAGCTTGAAAGACATGGGTATATATAGTCAATATTGATCCCTTCTTTTCTCAATGGCTTTAAAATAGAATTAAGTCCTCCGGGATGATGGGGTATCTCACAGGCAATAACATCCCCTACATTCATTTTATACCCCCTTGCCTTTAACACAAGTATAGCCTTGTCAGGGCTATCTACAATGAGTCTGAAACTCACCTCTTCTCCCTTTGTGTTGGCATAAAAGGCAAGGATATTAATTCCATTAGAGCCTAAAAGATCGCTAACCACTGAGAGTTGTCCAGGTTTGTTTTCTAAATTTAAATCAATCTCTTTTAAAGACATCTCTATGCTCCTTTCAAAACATACTGTTCGCCCATTTCCAATCCCTTCCTGTTGATCTCCATCCTGCTTGCATTCTTTGCCTTTACAACTTCAACCAAACCATTCATTAAGGAGTCAATACTAATAATTTTAATCTTAGCAATATAGGCGCCCAACATAATCATATTCATCGATCTCTCGTTTCCGAGCTCTTTGGCCATTGTAATTGCCGGAATCTTAAAAATTTCAATGTCATCTCTACCTGATTCCATATCAACCAGGTCTGAGTTAAGGATTAGGGTTCCTCCGGTCTTGATCTGCCCTTCGTATTTTACCAATGAAGGTCTATTGAATGCAACAACGTAATCAGGAGAGGATGCAACAGGCGATGCTATCTCTTCATCGGAAATAGAGACCGTGCAATTAGCCGTACCTCCCCTTACCTCTGCACCATAGGCAGGCAAATAGGTTACGTTCATGCCTTCACGCATAGCAGACACTGCCATAACATAACCTATCATTAATACGCCCTGGCCGCCAAAGCCTGAAAAAATAGATTTTATAAGCATAATATCACGCTATAATTTTCCAACTTCATCTTTAATAACCTTTAGCGGAAAATATTTTATAATTGTGGAATCAACCAATTCATTTGCCCTAACCGGTGACATCTTCCAATTCGTAGGACATGGAGATAGAACCTCAACCAGTGAAAATCCTAACCCTGCCATCTGAACCTTAAATGCCTTTTTAATAGCCTTTCTTGTGTGAATGATATGTTTAGGAGAATGAACGGACGTTCGTTCAATATAAACACTGCCGTTTGCAATAGCCAACATTTCACTCAAATCAATAGGAAACCCGTCCCTTTCTGATTTTCTACCTCCAGGCGTTGTTGTTGAACTCTGCCCTACTAATGTTGTGGGAGCCATTTGACCACCTGTCATACCATACACACCATTATTTACAAAAATGGTTGTAAAAAGTTCTCCCCTGTTTGCTGCATGAATCGTCTCGGCTGTGCCTATGGCTGCAATATCTCCGTCCCCCTGATAGCTAAAAACAATACTATCCGGCAATGCCCTTTTTATACCCGTTGCAACAGCAGCGCCTCTTCCATGAGGGGCCTCTCCCATATCAACATCAAGATAATTATAGGCAAGCACAGCACAACCGGCCGGAGGAATCCCGATTACCTTTTCCTGTATGCCCAGCTCATCAATAACCTCGGCAATTAATCTGTGTATAATACTGTGACCACAACCGGGGCAATAATGAAACTCTGCATCTTTCATGCTTTTCGGTCTGCTAAAAACTTTTTTCATTTAGTTCCCTTTGTCCAGTTTTTCTTTGTAATATATAGTGGTTATAACCTTTGCAATTTCATCAGGCGTAGGCACTACACCTCCCGGTCTTCCATGAAAATGCACTCTTCCCCTTCCCTCTAATGACAGCTTAACATCTTCTACCATCTGACCTGTACTCATCTCAAAAACAAGAAAATCCGACATAACGCGACTCATTTCCACAAAAAACCTCTCTGGAAACGGCCAAAGCGTCTTAGGCCTTATAAGGCCTACTTTAAGGCCTATTCCCCTTAGCTTTTTTATCGCCCCTTTTGCTATCCTGCTCGCCGTACCATAGGCAACTATAGCCATACGGGCATCATCCGTTAAAAATGTTTCAACCTGGGGTATCTCCCTTTCAATCATCTGATGTTTTCTATGCAGTTTCCAGTTGTGTTCCTCCATGGCAGCCGTGTCAAGCACAAGTGATTTAATTATTCTGCTTGCCCGGCCTTTTGCCCCACCTAAAACCCATGGTTTTGGAGTAAGGGAATCTATATCAATTGGGTCCGGAAATTCAACAGGTTCCATCATCTGTCCCATCATTCCGTCTCCTAAAATCATAACTGGGATTCTGTATTTGTCAGCATATTCAAAGGCTAATTTTGTAAAATCGGCCAACTCCTGGCCAGATCCCGGGGCTAAAACAATGATTCTGTAATCCCCGTGACCTCCACCTTTTGTTGCCTGGAAGTAATCTCCCTGGGCAGGGGCAATGTTACCCAATCCAGGCCCACCCCTCATTGTATTGACAATAACTGCAGGTAATTCTTGCCCGGCCAAATAGGATATACCCTCTTGTTTCAGGCTGATTCCAGGGCTTGATGAAGAGGTCATTACCCTTTTGCCGGTCATTGAAACACCTATAACCATATTTATAGCAGCCAGCTCACTCTCTGACTGAATAAAAACCCCACCCGGCACAGATGCTAATGCACTGGACATATACTCTGTCAACTCATTCTGCGGGGTTATAGGGTAACCAAAATAAAATCGACATCCAGCCCTCACAGCCGCTTCAGCAATAGTATGACTACCTCTCAATAGTTTTTTTTCACTCACGATACACCTCTATAGCTACATCGGGACATACAATAGCACATAAAGCGCAGCCCTTGCACAAATGTTTATCAATCTCTGTTTCCTCCTCGCTATAATGCACAGGATAATAACCCTTGCTGTTTAATTTATCAGAAACAAAAATCAAATTTTCCGGACACGCCGTCTTGCATATATAACAGCCTTTGCATAATTCCGTGTCTATTTTTATATAACCTTTTTTTGATTTATTAGCCATAATTCAGCGGAGCCCCTTACACAATCATGGAGTTTTCCAAGATAGGTTTTTTACTCTTTCATAAAATAGTTAAAACCCTTCTAATAATTCTCTTTCTTGAAAATGTCAATTAAAAATTTGAGGTTTTCATGATATAAAATATTGCCAAGCCCGTAAATAATCTTTTACAGGCTATTTTTGCCATTAAGAAATTCAATAAATGTTGAGCGATAGAGACTTATTTTGCTTGAGGCCAATGTCTGCACCTTATTAAATAGAGGGAAAATATTAATGTTTTTTAAGTCTATTAATTTAGTTACATATATGATAAACAGAATAAAAGAATATTAATTGAAAACAAATAGCTTAGAAAAAAATCTTGTATTTAACAATTGTAAATGTTATAGACGAAAAAAAATTGTTTTGGAGGAAAATATGTTACGCAAATCACATGAAATTATAAAAAATAGATATGTAAACAGAAGGGAATTTTTAAAAATTTCAGGCATGCTTGGGGCCGGTGTTGCGACATCATCTTTAGGAATGCCATTAGCAGAGGCAATAAAATTTGACAAAAACCTGTATAAGGTCTCAAGATCTTTGCCCTATATGGGAACAATGGTTTCCATGACAGTCCTTGACCCCTCAAAAGATCGCGGGGAAGAGGCTATTTCTATGGCATTCAATGAAATAGAAAGATTAGTCAAGATAATGAATAGGTTTGATGCAGGCACCCCTCTGTATCAATTGAACAGCGAAGGTTTTCTGCATGAGGTTCCTCCCGAGCTTTCATATTTAATTAATAAATCAAAATATTATAATCAACTTAGCAACGGGCTGTTTGATATAACCATAAAACCAGTATTGGATTTCTTTGCCCAATCGTTTAAAAAACAACAAAATTTATCTTATAGCGAAAAAAAGATAAAGGGTCTTTTGAGGCTTGTAGATTCCAAATTTATCACTACAAATGGGAGATCTATAGGGTTTAAAAGGGATGGCATGCAAATTACATTAGATGGAATTGCCAAGGGGTATATTGTAGATAAGTCAGCTAAAAAATTATCGGATATGGGGATCAAACATGCCCTTATAAATGCCGGTGGAGACATCAGCGCAATAGGAGGAAAAGAAAATAACAGACCTTGGAAAATAGCCATTGAAGATCCATTAAAGAAAAAAAATTATCCATCTGTAGTGTCAATTAAAAACGGCTCTATTGCAACATCCGGCAATTATGAGGTATTTTTTGATAAAGAGAAGGTATTTCATCACATTATCAATCCAGAAACAGGATTATCACCCCTAACGAATGCAAGCGTATCTATCCAGGCACCAACAACTATGGAAGCTGATGCATTATCAACTGCAGTTTTTCTGCTCGACCCTGTTCCAGGTACAAAATTAATAAACTCCCTTCCGTCTTGCAGGAGCTTTATAGTTACTAAAAATCAAAGAAAAATAAAATCCAATGGGTGGCAGGGCTCTAAAATATAATACTCTCTATCTCCCTTTTTAATTCTAAAAGGGAGGAGGGATTAATAGCTGAGATTGGAATACCATTGAGCTTTAAGGATATATTGCCTGCCTGTGCCTTGCTGAGTTTATCACTTTTATTTAACGCTAAAATAGTTTTTATTTCTTTCAGATTTAGGCTGTTAAGGATATTGCTCACTGATTCTATCTGATCCTCCAATCCCGAATTACTAATATCAGCTACATGAATAAGAAGGTCCGCCTCATTAAGTTCCTCAAGTGTAGTGGCAAAGGAATCAAGAATTTCTTCAGGCAAATCCATAATAAAACCTACGGTATCGGTTATAATAACCTCTCTGTTTCTTAGCCGGAGACGCCGACTTGTAGTATCAAGGGTAACAAAAGGTCGATCTTCGGCGATTAAATGACTGCCTGTAAGATTATTTAAGAGCGTAGATTTCCCGGCATTTGTATAACCAACAATTGATACTATAGGTATATGTTTATTTTTTCTCTTCTTTCTTCTCTCTTTTCTATGCCCTCTAATCACTTCTAACTCTTTATTTAACAATGCAATCCTATCCCTTGCCCTCCTTCTGTTTATCTCCAGCTTTGTTTCTCCAGGACCTCTGCCTCCTATACCCCCAGTAAGCCTGGACATAGCAGTATTTTTTGTAATTAACCTGGGGAGAAGATACCTTAATTGAGCAAGCTCTACCTGAATTTTACTTTCTTTTGTAACGGCCCTCCTGGCAAATATATCCAGTATCAACTGGCTTCTATCAATTATCTTCATCTCCGTATAATTTGTCAGCGACCTGACTTGAGCCGGCGTTAATTCACCGTCAAAAATGAAAAGATCAGCACCTGCCTGAAGTGTTCGCACAACGAGCTCGCTTAATTTCCCCTTTCCTAAAAGGAAACGGGGATCAATCTTTGTTTTTTTTTGAATAATAGAATCTACAACTATAAGATCACATGCTAAAGCCAGTTCTGTTAACTCTTGAACTGATTTTTCTGCATTTTCTTTTGAAGATGTCGTAACATTAACAAGCACAGCCCTTCCCTGTCCGCCTACACCAAAGCCCTCACCTGTTTTTGCAAATTCCGCTTCAAGTTCCTTTATGAATTCCGTAAAATCTATATTGAGCTTTCCAATATCAGTTAAATCCTCTAAGGCCCATGGCTGTCCCAAGTTATTTTTAGGGAGTATATGGGCATAATGTAAATCTCTCGGAATCCCTCTGTTATCAATATTAATACTCAGCATCAAATCCAGTTTTAGGAGCGCTAAATCCATTAAATCCTCTTGGCTTAATGGTTCTCCATGGAGATGAGTATGCACGCACCTTAGACCCTTTAGTCTTCCTGCGCCAGACCTGAATCTGGCCAAATCCGGGATAAAAATGCCTTGATCATTACCTACAACAACATATTCAACATCTCCTTTTCTGTCTATGAGAAGCGCTACCTGCCTCTTTATGGCAATGGAAATTTCCCCTAATCGACGAGCCATTTCACGGGAAATGACTTCACCTTCAGGCACTCGTCGTCTATAGATGTTCTGGAGTTTTTTTAAGTGGTTAGCCTTAAGGCCGCCTGTTTTTCCAAATATTTTTTCTATGGCCTTGCCCCAAGTTTTAGTGGTAAATTTATAAAAGAATGGTATAGATAATCATGAGAAGAAAATTTTATCGATTTGATATAAAAGGATCTAAAGAATAAATGATCAGCATATAATAGCTTTTTGTAGTGTTCCTGGTGCAAAAACTTACATCCTCAGAATATACCTTAAAAGCAAGGGGCTAAATCGCCATGTCTAATCCTGACTCGTCTTTGTAATAATTCTGGAATTTCGTGTACTGTTTTCTAAATAATAAATTAACCATGCCAACAGGACCATTCCTATGTTTTCCAATAATAATTTCTGCCTTGTCCTTGTTTTCCTCTGTAGGATTATAATGTTCATCCCTGTAGATAAACACAATAAGATCAGCGTCCTGCTCTATAGCGCCGGATTCCCGCAGGTCCGCCAACATAGGCTTTTTACTGGGTCTTGTCTCAACCTGTCTATTTAATTGAGAAAGGGCCACAACAGGAATATTTAAATCCTTCGCAAGGGCCTTCAAAGATCTGGATATATCTGAAATCTCCTGTTGCCGTGATTCAACAGACCTTTTGCTCTGCATCAGTTGAAGATAATCAATAACCACTAATGATATATCATGTTTTTTTTTCAATCTCCTGGCCTTGGCCTTCATCTCTAATGCAGATAAGCCTGATGAATCATCAATAAAAATAGGTAATTTTGAAAGCCTGTCGGTCGACTCTATTAAACGTGTCCACTCATCATCCTGCAGGGCTCCTTTTCTCAGCCTTGACGCATCGATCATTCCATCAAGGCCCAGCAGTCTTATTCCAAGTTGCATGCTTGACATCTCGAGAGAGAATAGAGCAGTCCCTACATTGTTCTCTATTGCAGCATTGTAAACAATATTCAATGCTAACGCCGTTTTACCCATACTTGGACGGCCGGCAATAATGATAAGATCAGATGGCTGAAGGCCGGAAGTAAGATTGTCAATATCAGTGAATCCCGTTGAAATACCTGTGATATTTCCACTTCCATGGGCCATGGATTCCACTTTTCCGAAGCTCTCTTTTACTACCTCTCTTAAGTGGTAAAAACTTTGTCCCGCATTGCGCTCTGCTATTTCAAATACTGATTGTTCTGCTAAATCGAGAATCTCCGGGGTCTCCATGGTAGATTGAAAGCAGTTATCAGAGATGTGAGAGCACTTCTCTATTAACTTTCTTTTTGTAGATAAATCTCTTACAATTTCAGAATGATAGGCAATTCCAGCAGATGTAGAGGTTGCATCCGCCAAAGATGCTAAATAATCGCTTCCTCCTATCTTATCCAGTTTGCCGCCTTCCTCCAGAATATGAGTAAGGGTAATAATATCAACAGGCTCGTCCCTGTCATACAATGTTAGCATCCCTTCAAATATAAAAGAATGGGCCTTTCTGTAAAAATCGTCGCTGGAAAGAAGATCAACAATCTGGTTCAATGCATCATTGTTTATCAGTATGCCCCCTAATATAACCTGTTCGGCTTCCAGGTTATGAGGCGGTACCTTATATGCTGATTGTGATAAATTTTCCTTCTTCCTTTGCATTAATATTTTCTACTCCGTTACTTTTTCTTCCTGCATTTTCTCCACAAATACTTTTATTTGGGCCACCACCTCGGGGTAAAGTTTAATGCCCACATCAAATTCACCGATAGTCCTGATCGGTTCGTCAATAATAATCTTCTTTCTATCAACAATAATGTCTTCATTTTCAAGTTTCTGGGCGATGTCTCTGCTTGTTACAGAACCGTAAAGCTTTCCTTCTCCACCGGCCTTCCCCTTAATAGTCACTGTTACCTGCGAGATCTTTTCCCTGACTCTTTCCGCCGCTTCCTTGTCCTTCATTCGTTTAGCCATTATCTTTTCTTTTCTTGCTTCCAGGGTCTTTAAATTGCCATTACTTGCCTCTATGGAGATTCCCTTAGGGACAAGATAATTCCTGGCATACCCTCTGGCTACGTCTACGATATCTCCTTCCAGGCCAAGAGATTCAACATCTTGCATCAAAATAACTTTCATTTCTCCTCTCCCATTCAAATTTTTATAAATATATAGCTAAAAAATACAATAAAAAGTGCCCTTATCTATGATAAGTTGAGACAATATTAAAAAAAACATATTTATAGAGAAAATATCGAAGAAAGGTGTTTTAAGAATTGCATGGGGCACTAAAAACAACACAAAGGCAAAAAAGGGCTACTGAACGATTTCAGAGAGGCCTTTAGCCTCTCTGACAACCAAATTTAAAACGATATGCTTTTTTGATTAATATCTTAGAATTCTCTATATTCTCTTGTCTTTATTTTAGCGGTTGTAAAAGGCAACAGGGCAATATTCCTTGCCCTTTTAATAGCCAGGCCAAGAACTCTTTGATGCTTGGCACAGTTACCTGAAATTCTTCTCGGCACAATTTTTCCCCTTTCAGTAATAAAGGCGCCAAGTGTCTTAGGATCTTTATAATCGATTTTTAGGCTTGGGTCTGCACAAAATCTACAGACCTTGTGCTTAATAAAAACTCTCTTATCGTAACTATCATTAAATGCCATTACTATTCCTCTAACTAACTATTATCTTCTAATACTACATCCTCTTCCTTTTGTTCAACATCGCTTTCCTTCACCTTGCTTATTAGCTCTTCCGGATCAATGTCTTCATCTAATTTGATATTCAAATATTTTAAGACTCTTTCATCAAGTTTTAGATTCCTCTCTAACTCTTTTACTGCATCAGGAAGTCCACAGAAGTCTAATAAAACATAATAACCTTTATCAAACTTCTTAATCTCATAGGCCAATTTTCTCTTACCCCATTCATTAACTTCTATAATAGTGCCTTTTAATTTATTTACAATATCTGAAAACTTATCGACAACTTCCTTTAAAGATTCTGCCTCAAGGTTAGGGTTTATAATATAAACCATCTCATAATGTCTCATTTATTAAAATACCTCTCCTTTTTTCGTTCAATGCTTAAATTTAAATCTTTATCTATATCCGTTGTAAAAAATTGTCAACTCATTTTTTAATAGTCAACGCCAAATCTCCATAAAACAATTTTACTTATATTTCATCTGTATGGAAAACTCAAAGAGGCGGCATAAAAATTAAAGTTGTGATGCTTAATGCTTACAAGGTGTAACTTAATACAATAATACTATAATTATTACAACCCCAATTTTGATGGCTTCGTAAAAAGTCGAAAAATTCCCTTTTCCGTCATTCCGTCTCGGATCGGAATCACTATTATTTTTTCTTTTTTGTTATAACTATATAGCTGGTATGGCCCCCACGCATTACGACCATGAGGATTTGCTTTTTTGAAGATGATTTTTTTATTATCCCTCTGTAATCATCCATATTTTTAACTAATTCATTCTCTATTTCCTGAATCAAATCGCCTCTTCGCAATCCTGCCTCAGAGGCTGGGCTGCCCTTTCTTACCCCTGACACGACAACTCCCTTTTCATCTTTCAATGATAACGATTCTGCAAGTTCAGAGGTTAGCTCCTGGACGGATAAACCAAGTTTTTCTTCAGTCTCAGGGGCAGTAGCGCCTGCCATTGCTTTTTCCTCTGTGAGCTCTCCTACCTGAATTGTTAGCTTCTTATTCTCTCCCTTTCTAACTATAACTACCTCTACTTTTTTACCTACAGGGGTTTCTGCTACAATGGACGGTAAAAATTTCATTTCTTTTACCTTTTTCCCATCAAAGACAGTTATGACATCCCCCCTTTGCAGCCCCCCTTTCTCAGCAGGACTATCATTTGTTACCTCAGCAATAAGAGCTCCCTCTGTTACTTCAAGGTCAAATTTTTCCTTTATTTCAGGAGTAACAGTTTGTATGGTAACACCAAGCCACCCCCGGACGACCTTCCCTTTATCCTTCAACTGAGACATAACTGATTTTGCCATATTAATAGGTATTGCGAAACCTATGCCTACATTTCCTCCACCAGGCGCAACAATTGCGGTGTTAATTCCAACTACCTCTCCATCTAAATTGAATAATGGTCCGCCTGAATTCCCAGGATTAATAGATGCATCTGTCTGGATAAAATTATCATATGGGCCTGCGCCGATTATTCTCCCTTTTGCGCTAACAATACCTGCAGTTACAGTATTTCCCAAGCCAAATGGATTGCCAATGGCCACAACCCAATCGCCTACCCTTAACTTATCAGAATCTCCCAGTTTGGCGGCGGTTATCTTTTTATCCACCTCAATTTTTATCAAGGCAATATCGGTTTTTTCGTCCCGGCCTATAATCTTTGCCTCGTATTTTTCATTTTCTGAAAATGTTACCTGTATTTCATCTGCATCTGCAACTACATGGTTGTTTGTCAATATATATCCGTCATCGCTTACAATAAAACCTGACCCAAGGCTCCTCTGTTTCATTGTATCTTCAGGATCTCCACCAAAGAAGTGCTTGAAAAACTCATCACCAAAAAAATCCCTCATCTCCCTCCCCTGAAACTGGGGAAGTCTTTTCGTTGTTTTAACTGTCTTTGTTGTGCTTATATTCACAGCAGCGCTTCCCTGCCTGGCTGCCAATTCTGCAAAACTATCAGGCACGGAATTTTTAGCCAAACTATTATTGGATACCCCTAAACCTAATATAAAGGTCATAATCATGACCATAAAAATAAAAGTTCTATTGTTTAATCGAAAATATTTTTCTCTCATTTGCTTTTACCTCCTTGTCGATCTCCACTGAAATATCATTGCATCTTTTCATTAAATTAGCTGAAGACACCGCAATTTTTTATACTACATACACATTGCCCTAACAATGCCTTAAATATTCATTGATTCTAATTCATTAACCAATTTCTTACTATTTTTCCTCTTTATTCTCTAACCTGCCAAGTCTTTCAGTTGCCATAGCCAGCTCCCTTCTCATTGCAACCATCTCTTCCTGTAGCCGGGCCGCCTCATCATGTTCATGGTCATCAATATCCGGTAGGGCCGCTTCATCGCTGCATGGTCTCGCCCCCTCGATCTGGCCTCCTATGTATGCTTCTATAATACTTTTAACCATACCGGATACACCTGTGATAGCCTCAATTCCAAACTCCGCAAAAAAGCCAATAGCCTTTGGTCCCATACCACCGGAAATTATTACATGGGCACCTAAGCTATTTATAAAACTGGGGACCTCCCCAGGCTGGCCATGACTGTCATATGCTGGATTTTTTACTGAGCTTACCTCCTTGACCTTATTATCTTGAATATCCACTAATACATAATATGGGCATCTTCCAAAATGGTGACTTAAAATAGCATCTAATCCCCTGTCATCGTCTGTGGCTAATGCAACTTTCATAATCCTATTCTCCTCTCGTCTGAATTTTGTTTAATATTTCGTGAACGTTCACATGTTCCGGGCTCACCTCTGCCCGACGTATTGCAGGCATCGTGAACACTGCCTTTCTGCCTTTTTATAATGCTTGCATATCAAACCGAAACAATCATTCACCACGGAGACACGGAGAGCACAGAGCCTTCTTCATTATGTTTTCTGTTTCTTTAGTGTGGAGGGTGATGAAAATCGAATGGCCCAATACTTCATAACCGTATTATTTAAGCTATTAATCCCTGTACACTGACCATTGAACCGTAAACGTTTACTTTTTTCTATGCCTGTAAAATTTTAAGAATATACCTGTAATTTTAAACACATGTGTCATTATAATCCCTTACAAGGTATAACGAACAGAATAATAATTACTTACTATAAGCCACTTATTGTAAGGGGCTTATAAAAGAAGAAATTAATACAGGCAGCATTAGATGTCAAGGTATGAACAGTTCATATAGACTCTATAGACTTAGAATTAATTCAAGTTCTATCTGTTGTATTGTATAGGGTTAACAATAAAAAGACTCTCTCAGTTTTTACAATAATATTAATTCTCCAAGTTTGAATATATATAATGCGGCTTAGCCATATCTACGAATCAAAAAAGCATGCCCGGTCCTACGCAGTCCGGGCATGCCCTGTTTCTCATTGTTTATCTAAAACATTGTTTAAGAAACAATTTT
>CAYSWP010000002.1:0-24946 GCA_964434795.1 uncultured Desulfobacteraceae bacterium
AGTCATTTGTATAATGAGAATGACGAGGTCTGAAAAAGGAAGATTTTACACCTTTTATACATGATGGGAAAAATATATGGATGACTCTGTGCTTTTAAATAATATTCTTAATTCCGCAACACATACTGCTATTGTAGTTACGGATTTTTATGGAAGGATAGTTATTTTTAATGAAGGGGCATCAAATTTATTTGGATATACACTAAAGGAAGCGAGGAATAAAAAGCTATCAGAGCTTACCTACATGAAAGAAGAACAGGAAGCTCTTTTATTTGAGGAAATTGTAAAAAGGGTGAAAAAAGAAGGCTGGACAGATGAAAGATTACCCCGTCAACATAAAGACGGTCATGTGTTTCCGGCATTCTCTATTATTACAGGACTAAAGGATTCTGCAGGAGAGATCAAGGGGATTTTAGAGATAACTCAAAATATGCCAAACCTTTTCAGGCTGGAAAAGGAGTTGAAGAGCTCTAAAGATTTCCTGGAAAATATCCTGGAGAGCTCTATTGATGCCATTATCACCACTGATATTAAGGGGTATATTACCTTTGTAAACCGTGCGCTTAAGGAACTCATTGGCCTCCGTGGCCAACAGATTATTGGAAAACACATATCAATATATTATAAAAACGGAATAGATCAGGCCCGTGAAATAATGAATAGATTGCGGAAATTTGGGCGTATACGAGATTACGAGTTTGACATGAAAATTAATGACAGGATAGTACCCATTAGAACATCTGATACCTTACTCTATGATGATTTTGGTGAAATAGTAGGATCAATGGGGGTGTTTCAAGATATTACTGCCAGGAAAGCACTTTCAGAGAAATTATTTGAAACACAATCGGAATTGATACAGGCCGTTAAGATGAGAGCCCTTGGTGACCTGGTATCTGGTGTTGCCCATGAAATAAATAACCCTCTTATGGCATCTAATACATTTATCCATTTATTAGAGGGCGAAAAATGGAAAAACCCTGAAATAAAAAAGAAATTTTCCCTTCTTAAGGAGTGTAATGTCAGAATTGAAAAAATAGTAAAAAAGCTTAAGGAATTCTCTCGACAATCTAAGTTTGAATTTTCCTCTATGAATGTTAATGATGCTGCACTGTCTGTATTGGCAATAACAAGGCAACAGTTACTCAATCAGGGAATAGAATTAAAAATTACGCTGCCTGATGGACTGCCTTCAGTGTTAGGTGATATTAATCAGATTGAACAGGTTCTTTTAAACCTTTTTGCAAACGCCAGTGATGCAATGGAGGAATCCCCTGATAAACTGTTAACCATTGAGACTGCACTTAGTGAAAAGGGCCAGATGGTCCAGATAAAGGTTAGTGACACCGGTGTAGGGATGACATCAGAGCAGATTGAACAAATATTTAACCCTTTTTTTACCACTAAAGACGCGGACAAAGGCATGGGTTTAGGTCTTTCAATAAGCTATAGAATTATAGAATCACATCGGGGAAAAATTGAGGTTAGAAGCAAACAAGGAAAGGGCACAACATTTATAGTGGAACTGCCTGTATACGTAGCAGGAAGCGAGATAGAAAAAGCCAAAGAAAATTCCGGAGGATAAAATGTCTCACAAGATATTGGTTGTAGATGACGACATATTAGTGGTTGAAGCCCTGCGGGGGCTTCTTAGCGCATCAGGATATGAGGTCAAGGTCGCCACTCGAGGCCGGGAGGCATTGGATATATTAAACAAAGAGAGCTTTGATCTGTTGATTTTGGATGTAGTAATGCCAAAAATGACCGGGTTTGATGTTTGTTGTGAGGTACGTGATAGAGATGATGAAATGGGCAATGTGAAAATAATGATGCTTACAGCAAAAACAGAGCGAAGTGATCCTGAAATGGACAAAAAATGCGGCTGCGATCTATACCTTACCAAACCTATTGATCCAGGTAGGCTAAAGGCATTGATTAAAGAACTGTTAGAAAAATAAAAATATAACAAAAAAATTTCAGGGAAGACGATTTGCATTCTATATTTTATTATTCCAAAGAATTGGCCAAGTTTGATTTTGGCCCGGATCATTTTTTCAAACCTGAGAGGGCACAAAAAACCCTTGAGCTTTGTCGTCGCTATGGACTTGCAGAATTGGAGCAAATGACCATAAAAAATCCCATACCCCTCCAGAAGGAAAAACTCCTCCTTGGGCATAGTGCAGACTACCTTGATGTACTTCTTCGCGTTGGAAAGGGCGAGATATTTCAGGAAATGCTTTCCTATGGGATAGGCACAAAGGATAATCCACCATTAAGGGGTATCTATGACTGGTCCAGTAAATGCGCTGCTGCAACCTGGGGGGGAATGATTGAATTATTAGATAATAGCTATGACGTAATATTTAATCCTTTAGGTGGGTTTCATCATGCCCTTTATTCTCAAGCGGAAGGCTTTTGCTATATTAATGATATTGTAATAGCTATAAAGGAAGGGTTGAATCGTAACATAAGAATAACATATCTGGATATAGATGCCCATCATGGAAATGGCGTTCAGGATGTATTTTATGACGATGACAGGGTTCAGTTTATATCTGTTCATGAGTCTGGAAAATATATTTACCCATATAGCGGATTTGTTGGAGAATCAGGGGAGGGGAAGGGTAAAGGCTTTACCATAAACATTCCATTGCCCCCAAAGACCGATGATGAACTTTACCTTGAGGCATTTTACAGTGTTATAAAACCACTAATCAAGGAGTTTTCTCCAGATGTGTTAGTTGCTCAATTAGGAGCGGATTCCCTTGTTTCCGATCCACTTACTGATCTTATGACCACAAACAATTCTTATATCGAAATTGTTGGTGAATTGAAAAAGCTTTGCAACAAAATTCTTGCCACAGGCGGGGGAGGATACGACATCTATCGCACCGCCCGATGCTGGACTCTGGCCTGGGGTATATTAAATAACACGGAACCCAAAGATGAATTTGCAGGACTCGTAGGCGGCATGATGTTTGGACCTGAAATGGAGGTCAGCAGCTTACATGATGAGCCTTATCTTGTTACAGGACCGGAAAAAGATAAAATTCGCAAAGAGGTGAACGAGACACTAGAATTTCTAATAAAACGGCATCATTTATGAGGGCATGTTAATTAACGGTTACAATTATTCTTTGCCGGTTATTTTTTCTTCAGGCACTGCCATCATGGTCACAATGCTCTTTGCCGTCAACTTTTCAGCTCCGTTTCTCACATCATAAACATCGGATTCAGACACTATAATCTGTTTTCCATTATTAATTACCTTTGAATAACATTTTAAGGCACTGCCGTATGCAGGTTTTAAGAAATTGATCTTAAATTCTATTGTTAATATGCGGAAGCCTTCATCAACAGTGGTAAATGCAGAATATCCAGCAGTATGATCCGCCATGGTAGCTATAAGGCCTGCATGAATAAAGTTATCCTGCTGTCTGTGATTTTTTTTAATGATAACCTCTGATTCAAAGAATCCCCATCTTGAACTTAAGGCCTTTAGCCCGCAATACTCAATAAATCCCTGGCGAAAATCATCTTTCAGGAAATTTACCCTCTTTTCCGTAATATAATTGTCCAATCCCAAACCTCATCTTAAAATATATCTGATTTACAGTAATCGACAATTAGCTATCCTGTCTTAAAACTGTTGCACAAATATAGTTTGAATAATTATTAATATGTAGTCATTTTAAGAAAAATTAAACATTAATTCAATCTTTTTAAAAATTACTTATTTGAAAAAATTATGAAATTTATGATATAGGAAGATGGTAATTATAAAATATGTTAGTCTCGTAAAAATCCTTTGTAAGAGATTGCCAAATATGAATGATAGGCTGAACTTGTCTTAATCATGTTTAAAAAATTTATAACGAAACTTTTATTAACAAATGAACAAAATAAGGAGGGTATTTATGAACGGCTTTGACTTATCTAAAATAGTGATTAGAGGTATAGCGGAGTCTGATGTAGACTCTATTGTTGAGATTGAGGAAAAAAATCTTGGTGTAAAAAGAAAAAACTATTGGGAAAGAGAGCTTCAAAAGAATAAAGAAGGACGTTTTTTAGGCTCATTTGTTGCTGAGATTGAAGGTAAGGTTATAGGGTTTATCCTCGGAGATGTTGGCTCAAGAGAATTTGGTATGCCTGAAAATATGGGCTGGATACATACGGTTGGGGTGCATCCGGATTACCAGCATAGGGGTATCGCGCGAAGATTATTTGACGATTATAAAGAGAGATTTCTGAAATTAGATGTAGATGTTGTTTACACCATAGTTTCCCTCTCTGACAATATGCAGCTTCCATTTTTTGAAAAAATAGGGTTCAGGCAGGGAAACCGAATTTACCTGGAGTTAGATATCAGAAAAGAACCTCCAGGGGGAGATAGGGTAACGGATTACGAATACAGACGTATTATGTAGATTCAAGTGATTGTCTATTTATGGTTCTCAATGGTTCTGATAGTGTGCATTGACTATTTATCTATATGGATAGATGCGGATACATTTTTGAAGGTCTATGGGTAATAAAATGCCGAATATCCGTGAATATAATTTAAGGTCTGCCCTGTGTTTCTTAGGTGAAGAAGAGCTGATACCTGACCTGGCAAAAATTCTCCTTTACGCAAGCACAGAGGACAGTGTTTCTTGCCGGAAGATCAAGGGAATTATTAAAAATAATCCCGACGAGATTCTTCTTCTAACTAATGAATGGCGGTTGCTTTTGCCGGTAAGGACAATCAAGAGCTCAGGGTGGGAAGACAGGTTATTGCTGTTTAAAGACAATGAACTTTATGAGATGCCAAATATCGTAAGATACCTGGTAAGATATTCCCTCGATACAGGAAAGTGGGATGTAAAGAATGCCGTGTTTACTTTTTTTAAGGACTTAAAAGATCCTGATTTTAAACGAATGCCGGATTTGACTGAAGCTATAATGGGGAAATCTTTGCATAATATTGTAAATGCAAATCAAATAAAGAAGGTGTGCATGGAGCTTTCCTTAATCAACAGAGTTGACGGGTTGATAGCAGAGCTTAAGGCAGCTGGTTTTATGAGCCCCAAGCTGGGCACTCTTGTAGAGGCATCAATGCTTGGGGCGCCTATATACGAACTAAACCCTTCCCTTTTACCCAGCAAATAGGAATTCCCCTTGGGGCCAGGCAACTTTGTTTTTTTGTACCTGCTTTTCTGTGAATCTGAATAGTTAACAAATTATTCTTAACATAAGGAGTTGAAAATTATGAAATGTCGTTATCATCCTGATAGGGAGGCCAGGGTGACATGCCAGAAAATGGGCCTCGGGTATTGTCAGGAATGTTTGGATAATTGTGAGGCATGCACTGATCCCTGTACTTTTTGTAAAGACAGGCAGGCATGCATTATATGGGAACTTTGTCGAAAAAGCGAAAAACGCTACAGGATGGAAAGAGCGGCAAAGGGTCAACGTGATGAATGATTGCTAAAAATATGGAGAATTCAAATAATGAGCAGTTATAAAGTTAAATTTATACCAGACGGCAAGGAGGTTGAAGTAGCAGCCAATACTAAATTAATTGAGGCGGCAAAAAAGGCCGGTGTTTATGTGAACAGTCTTTGCGGGGGGCAGGGAGCCTGTGGGAAGTGCAAAGTGCAGATTACCAGGGGAAAAGTGGAGTCTGATACGCATGCAATAGGTTTCTTTAGCAAAGAAGAGATAAAAAATGGATATGCCCTGGCATGCCAAACTGAAGTCATTGATGATCTTGAGGTATTTATTCCGCCGGAATCACGCATTGAGGAAGAGCAGATTTTGATTGATGAGTCGGTAGTTGATTATAGCAAACCGGAGAAACTTTCTGTGGCAAGGGTGGCATCTGACCCCCTTTCTTTTTTTGAACCTTTGTCACAGAAGATATACCTGGAGCTCCCAGCGCCTACTTCCGAAGATAATATTTCTGATATTGACCGTGTTATCAGGGGTGTCAGAAAGAAATTGCGGTATCAATCCTTTGAAATATCTTTGCATTGCCTTCAGGGTTTATCAGCTAAATTGCGCAACAATAATTGGAAGATAACAGCCACTATTGTCAAGCACGGTGATATTTGGAGAATAACACAGATAGAGCCTGGGGATACGAGTGATAATAACTATGGTGTAGCAATTGATGTGGGAACTACGACGGTTGTGGCACAGCTAGTCCATTTAAAAACCGGCAAGGTAATTGGTGTAGAGGGGAGCCATAATCTTCAGGCACATTATGGTGAGGATGTTATATCGCGAATCGTATTTTCATGCGGAAGGGGAAAAGGCCTTAATGCCCTCCATGAATCTGTAGTGGAGAATATTAACAGCTTGATTAAAAATTTGTGTGAAACGAAAGGGGTAGATATTGAGGATATTACATCAATTGTTGCCGCAGGCAATACAACTATGAGCCATCTTTTTTTAGGGCTTGTTCCGTGTTCGATCCGATTAGATCCTTATGTTCCAACTGCTCATGTTTTTCCCCAGATATTGGCCGGCGAGATAAATATAAATATAAATCCAGATGGAGTATTGGAAACAATTGCCGATGTGGCAAGCTATGTAGGCGGTGATATAGTGGCAGGTGTTTTGGCTACTGGTATAGCGGATAAACCGGAGACAAAAATATTGATAGATGTTGGAACAAACGGAGAGATTGCCATGGGCAATAATGATTGGATGGTTTGTTGTTCAGCATCTGCAGGGCCTGCATTTGAAGGGGGAGGAATTAGCTGTGGTATGAGGGCCACATTAGGAGCCATTGAAAGAATAGAAATAATTAATGATAAACTTAAATATAAATCAATTGGCAGGGCAAAGCCAAGAGGCATATGCGGTTCAGGGATGATTGACTGTGTCTATGAGTTTGTTCGAAATAAAATCATAGATCAGCAAGGACATTTTAACCTCTCTACAAAGCATGAAAGGTTAATAGAGACAGATGATGAGCCGGGATATATTATTGCATTTTCAAATGAAACGGAGACTGGAGAGGATCTGACCATCAAAGAATCAGATATAAGTAATCTTATAAGATCAAAAGGGGCTGTATTTGCGGCTATTAAGTCGCTGGTAGATTATGTAGGGATGGGTTTTGATGAGGTAGACACTTTTTTTGTGGCAGGTGGTTTTGGAAATTATTTGAATATTCCCAAGGCTATTGCTATAGGACTTTTGCCGGATATTGATCCTGAAAAGATTAAATTTGTCGGCAATAGCTCTCTTATGGGTGCCCGTATGGCTCTTTTATCCAGCCATGCATTTGATCGAACAGTTGAGATAGCAAAGATGATGACAAATATTGAACTTTCTACATACCTGCCTTTTATGGATGAGTACGTGGCAAGCCTGTTTTTGCCTCATACGGAAAAGAGGCTGTTTCCCTCAGTGGATTATTGGCAGGAATAGTAAGGGCACGGCGCTGTATATAAACGGATTCTTTATTTTTAAAGGGCTGGTTTATTATGGATAAGAATTTTATTAAATATTATAAAAATATCCTGAATAGTATTTCCTTTGGTATTTTTACCGTAGACAGAGAATGGAGAATTACCTTTTTTAACAAAGTTGCTGAAGAGATTACAGGGCTTTCAGAAGAGGATGTTATGGGAAAATACTGTCATGATGTATTTAGGGGTGAACTTTGCCCGGACGGCTGTTATCTTAAGGAGGCCATTAAGTTAAAAAAGGGTAAATCCCATGGAGAGGTAATTATATTAAATAAGCACAACCAGCCTGTACCTATTACAATTACTGGATCGGTTTTAACAGATGAAGATGGGAATCTAATCGGAGGGGTTAGCTCATTCAGGGATAGGTACCGGGAAGTTTCTCTGGAAAAGAAGCTCAGAGAATCCTATAAAATTGACGATATTGTTGGAAGGGATGAAAAGATGATAAAAATCTTTGAAATGATACCATCTATTGCGGAAAGTCTCTCCAGTGTTTTAATTTTAGGGGAAACCGGCACTGGGAAGGATCTCATTGCAAGAGCACTTCATAATCTCTCTAATCGCTCTGAAGGGCCATATATAAAGATAAACTGCGCCGCTCTTCCGGAACACCTTTTAGAATCCGAACTCTTTGGATACACAGAAGGAGCATTTACCGACGCTAAAAAGACCAAACCTGGAATGTTTCAGCTTGCCCAGGGAGGGACAATATTTTTAGATGAAATAGGAGATTTACCAATCAACCTTCAGAGCAAAATTCTACAGGTGTTGGATGATAAGGAGTTTTTCCCTTTAGGCTCTACTAAGCCCGTGAAGGTTGATGCAAGGGTTATTTCCTCTACAAACCAGGATATTACAGGCATGATAGAAAATAACCTTTTTAGAAGTGATTTGTATTATAGACTAAATGTAATAGAAATTACCCTCCCTCCATTAAGAGAGAGAAAGGCGGACATTCCCTTGCTCATTGAAAAATTTTTAAATGATTTTGACCTTGATATGCACAAGAAGGTAGTAGATGTTTCAACAGAGTCTATGCAATTACTTCTAAAATATAATTATCCTGGAAATATTCGGGAGTTAAAAAATATAATTGAGAATGCTGTTGTGCTTAGTGAGGATAATATTATCCATCATTACGACCTCTCCCAGGTGCTAATTAAAAAAGGGTCTGAAAATTCTAAATTTATAGACCAGGGCCCATTGCAAAATAATTTGAAACCCCTGGCCGTTAGTGAACGTGCAACCATCCTTGAATTTTTGGATCAATGCAAGTGGGACATGAAAGAAGCTGCCAGGCTTTTACACATTGACAGGAGTACCCTCTGGAGAAAAATGAAGAAGTATAACCTTTCACCTGTTTCATGAGAAAATTAATAATTTGAGAATCATTAATGCAAAATTGTTTGACATAAGACAGTATGTATGTTATTTGAAAATCTGAAATTTTGCTGGTAAATGATTTCCCAAGTATTCATAAATATTTGCCGGGTTAGCTATTAACATGGAGAGGAGGGTGTTTTATGATGAAGTGTTTGAGGGTAATTGTAGTTTCTGTTGTTTTTTGCATGATTTTTCTTGCAGGTACTCCTTTTTTAGGCAATGCATCTGAGGACAGTGAGTGTTTTAAGTGCCATACCAGTGCTAAAAAATTAATAGATGCAACAAGGGAGATTGCAAAAACTAAACCGGCTGCTAAGGCTACAGAATCAGAAGGTGAGGGTTGAGGTGGCGCAGTGGAGCCGTTGGCCCCGCATGAGAAAGTTTTTGTTGACAGTGATTTTTTAGAGGACGAGAATCATGGTGAAATAGCATGTGTTGATTGCCATGGTGGTAACCCTGATGACCCGGATTGGAAAACAGCCCATAATGGTGTGGTCAAAGACCCTACTTACCCGGACGCAGAAAAGACCTGCGGTGAATGTCATGGAGAAATCACTGAAAATTATCCAACAAGTCTTCATGTCAGCCTGAGACCCTACAAATTGACAATTGACAAGAGGGCAACCCCTAATTCAGTCGTGCATAATAAGTTAGGCTGTGCAATGGAAAAAAACTGCTCTGCATGTCACAGCAGTTGCGGTCAATGCCATATTAGTAGACCGGAATCAGTTGAGGGGGGCTTTTTAGAAGGCCACTTATTTCAGAAAAAGCCACCTATGGAGCAGGTTTGTACTGCATGTCATGGTAGTCGAGTGCAAAAAGAGTATTTCGGTGACAATGAAGGCGCTCAACCGGATGTTCATAAAACGAAATACATGAAATGTGACAAGTGCCATTCAGGAGAAGAGATGCATGGCGATGGAAAGCAATATGAACACAGGTATGCAGTTGAGAATGGCGCAAAATGCACGGACTGCCACGATAAAATTTATGACAGAAATGCAGAGAATGTTGTAACACACCGGATTCATAAGGATAAGGCAACTTGTCAGGTTTGTCATTCCCAGACATACAAGAATTGCTCCTCCTGCCATGTGGCTGACGATGAGCATGGAAATAGTTTCTTTAAAACAAAGAGTTCATGGCTTGATTTTAAGATTGGTCTAAACCCATTAAAGTCCGACAAAAGACCGGAAAAATTTGCAGTTTTAAGGCATGCTCCTGTTGATAAAGAAACATTTGGTTTTTATGTGAAGGACGGACTTGGTAATTTCGATAAACTGCCTACCTGGAAATTTGCAACTCCTCACAATATTTTGAGAAAGACGCCTCAGAACTCGAGTTGTAATGCCTGTCACGGAAACAAGGATCTCTTTTTACTCGAGAAAGACGTAGAAGAAAGTGTGAAAGGGGCAAATAAGGGCGTGATAGTCCCGGATAATATGATTCCAAAAAAACAAAAGTGGCAGCCTAAATAGAGCTTAGATAATTTGCACCCTGTTAAATACACTGATATTTAATTTCCTGCAGTTTATAGAGAGTATTTTCAAATAAAATTGAAAGTATATTGAATATAAAAGGGGGGTGGTAGAAGATAAAAAGTAAAATAATTGAATTTAAAAGAGATTTATTGCGATAGAATGAGCCTAATAGAGGTTTAATGATAATTAACATAAAGGAGAAGGACATATGAAAAAAAAGAATTTGATTTTAATAGTAGCTTTAATGATAAGCGCCGCATTTGCTTTCAATGCACCCCTTGCAGTAGCCAAGGATATGACTGCCAAGGATTTGGTCGCAGAGGCAAAGAAAGACATTACTGTAGTAGATGTAGCGGCTGCAAAGGGTATATTTGATAAAGGTGGAGCTACTTTTGTAGATTGTCGAGAGCCAAAGGAATTTAAGTCCGGGCATATACCGGGTGCAATGAATATTCCCAGAGGACTCCTTGAATTTAAAATTGCAAAGAAGATTTCTGATAAAAATAAGGAAATAGTCATATATTGCAAGAAAGGTGGCAGAGGATGCCTCGCTGCCTTTAACCTGGTCAGGATGGGATATAAAAATGTAAAGAATTTAGATGGTGGATGGCAGGCATGGGAAAAGGCAGGTAACCCTGTGGAATAAACAGCCAAGTATTGTGTTTTATTAGGCAGCCTTTTTTAAAGGTTGCCTTTTTTATTACCAGATTAATTTTGAAGCCACTTGAGATAGGCATAAATAAATGCGTCAATATCGCCATTCATCACTCTGTCAACATCGCCAGCCTCGAGATTTGTCCTGTGGTCTTTTACAAGCCTGTAAGGGTTAAATACATAAGACCTTATCTGGCTTCCCCAAGCTATATCTTTTTGGCCCTGATGTTTGAGCTGCTTTTCCCTGTCCTGTTTTTCTTTTTCCAGCCCGTATAGCCTTGCCTTAAGGATTTTTAACGCGAGATCTTTATTGCGATGCTGTGATTTTTCATTCTGACACTGTACAACTATATTGGTTGGTAAATGGGTAATCCTTATGGCGGAGCTTGTTTTATTAACATGCTGTCCACCTGGGCCGCTGGCCCTGAAAGTTTCTATTCGGAGATCTTTTTCGTTGATGTCTATTGTTATATCATCTTCAATCTCCGGAACAATTGATATGGATGCAAAAGATGTGTGTCTCCTCCCATTGGCATCAAAAGGTGAGATTCTGACCATCCTGTGTACCCCATGTTCTGATTTAAGATAGCCATATGCATGAGGCCCGCTCACTGTAAATGTTATGTTTTTTATACCGGCTTCATCTCCGGGAAGATAATCAATGATATTGGTTTTCATGTTTCTGGACTCAGCCCATTTCAGATAAAGCCTGAGTAACATTTCTACCCAATCTTGTGACTCTGTTCCTCCTGCTCCTGCATTTATAGCAATAATGGCATTTCTTTTATCGTCTTTATCTTTAAGTAATGTTTGAAGTTCGTATTTTTCTATTTCTTTTTCTAATACATGAAACTCATTTTTTGAATCGACTAAAAGATTTTCGTCATTTTCTTCCTCTGCCAGTTTTATCATTATATCAAGTTCTTCTAATCCATTTTTATATTTCCACCATTCATCTAACTGGTTACTTAGAAGCCCCCTCTCCTGGCTCAATGCAGTTGCCTCATTTTGGTTATTTTTCCAAAAATCCGCCTTTGATAATTTATTTTCAACTATTTTTAGCCTTTCCTTAACATTTGTCAGGTCAAAGATGTTCCCACAACTCATCCAATGTCTTGTTTTGAAGGTTTAATCTTTCAGTTATATATGCTACATCATACATGGTTTTGCCTCCTTTTTATTGAGATTAACCAGAATAATTTTATGGACGTAATTAACAACATTATTATAGCAAAAATATCCCCATATTGTGAGTAAAATGTTTTATTACTACCGCATTTTATATTCTCCATTAATACCTCCTCTGTAAATAGCCCACCTTTCTTTAATATTGTTCCATCCTCAAGTATAAAGGCGCTAATTCCTGTATTGGCTGCTCTTGCCATAGGCAGTCCGTTTTCCACACACCGGAATACGGCCATGGATAGGTGTTGATAAGGAGCGCTTGTGCGTCCAAACCAGGCGTCATTAGTTATGTTTATTAACAGCTCAGATCCTTGGGCGGTATGCATGCGTGATATTTTCGGAAAAATAGATTCAAAGCAAATTAAAGGCCCTATTTTAGTATCGTCCATATTCATGGGCCCGGTATTTTTTCCGGATAAAAAGTCGCCGGCTGCGGTAACTAATCGGTGGGCAAATGGGATGAATTTTTTCAGGGGAACATATTCTCCAAAGGGGACAAGATGAACTTTATCATAATAGCCTAATATTTTATTTTTAGATATTAAGTACGCCCTGTTAAAATAGTTAATGGTACTGCCGTTTCTGGAATATGCAGGAGAGCCGAATAAAATATTTGCATTTGTAGTCTTTGATATTTTAAAAATTTTCTCAGAAAGCTTTGAACCGTCCTGAAAGAAGAATGGCGCAGCAGTTTCAGGCCAGATAATAATTTGAGGCTTAAAACATGCAGATTCTTCTGATAGTTTTCCATAAATATCTATTGTTTTTTCTTGAAATTTCGGATTCCATTTCAAAGATTGATTAATGTTTCCCTGGACAATAACAGCCCGTATCTTCTTCCCTGTTGTTCTGGCCTCTGTTTTTTTATTTAAGGTGTAATAGCCGTACAAAAGGACTGATCCTGCAAGGATAGATACAAGAAGTGTCCTCATAACCAATGGTTTAGTTTTTTTTATATTACCGTTAAAAAATATATTATAAATTAAAAGATTTACAATAACAATCATAAATGAAACACCATATACCCCGGTGATATCAGATATCTGGATTAGGGGAATTATGGAATATTGACTATAGCCTAAAAGGCACCATGGGAAACCAGTCAAGATATGAGCCCTTATATATTCCAAGGCAACCCATGCGCCGGCACCCCAGAAAATGGGAAATATATCATTCTTAAAGAGGTGAAGGATAATGGGGAAAAGGGCAATATAAAATGCAATATAAAGGGAGAAAAGAAACATTATTGAAATGCTTATAAAGACGTTAATATTGCCGTAATGGACAAGCACTGCTGCTATCCAATAAATGAGGGTCAGGTAGTGAGATAGGCCGGCGATGATCCCCAGTTTGAGTGCAATAAATAGAGATTTATCCTTAACGCTTATAAGGAGTGGAACAAGAGATATCCATGCAATCCAGTGAAATCCGAGGGATGGAAAACTAACAGTAAGCATAAGGCCTGAGAGGATTGCAAGGCTGAAATTTTTTAAACTGATTTTATCCATTAAGTTAAAAGCCGTATTTTCAATATATTATTTTGACATTAACATAAATGATAATTATATTCTATCAATCAGTTTACAAATTATACTTGACTATATTTAAATATTTTATTATAAATTAAACACTTTATCATAAGCGGGCATAGCTCAGTTGGTAGAGTACAAGCTTCCCAAGCTTGGTGTCGCGGGTTCGAACCCCGTTGCCCGCTCTATGTTTTAGTTAAAGTTCTGTTCCCTTTTTGAGGTAATAGTATTGAAATGTTGTTACTTTGAAGAGTGGATAAATTAAGCAAAAATTGGGTTAAACCATTGGGAGCGGGCTTTTATGCCCGCTTTTGTATTCAGAGGATTTTGTACACCTATAAAGAAATTGAGATTTTTCATAGATGCCGGAAAATAGTGGAATTATAAATGAAGTTTTTGAACTGGCTGAAGATCTCCTTCGTGAATCTCTTATTGAGATAGTAGATGTTGAATTTCTATTTGAACATGGAAGGTGGGTGCTGAAACTTTATATTGATAAAGAAGGGGGAATTACATTAGACGATTGTGCTGGTGTTAGCAGGGAACTCGGTGATTTGATTGAGGTAAGAAACACTATTGATTATCCTTATGTACTTGAGGTTTCTTCCCCTGGACTGAATAGGCCTTTAAGAACGGAGAAGGATTTTATTCGTTCAATAGGCAAGATTGCAGTGTTGGTTATGTCTAAGCCGATAAATAATAAAAAAAATTTTACCGGACGCGTTGCTGGTGTTAAAGAAGGGGTGATAAGCCTTTTGCTTAATGACAATACCTTGGCTGAGTTGTATTTAAAAGAAATAAATAAAGCAAGACTAAAGTATGAATTGAAAGATTGATATTTTAGTGGGGAATGTAAGATGATTACAGATTTATTAAGAAGCATTGACCAAATCAGCAGGGATAAGGGGATTAATCCTAAGATTCTTATTGAGGGCCTGGAAGAGGCAGTTCGTTCTGCTGTTAAAAGGAAATTTGGGCCTGATTATGAGTTAGAGGTAAATTTTAACAGGGAATTAGGCGAGATTGAGGTTTTCGAGTTTAAGGAGGTAGTGGAGAAGATTGAAGACAACAGATTTCAAATAGCATTAGAAGATGCAAAGAAACTCGACCCTGAAGTTGAAGTTGGAGACAGTTTGGGCTCAAAAATGGATATAGACGTGTTGGGCAGGATAGCGGCGCAATCAGCAAAACAGGTTATAATGCAGAGACTAAGAGAGGCGGAAAGAGATGCTGTTTATGAAGATTTTAAGGATAGAAGAGGGGAGGTAGTAAACGGTATTGTCCAACGTTTTGAGAAAAGTGCAATTATTGCCAATCTGGGCAAGGAAGAGGCTGAGCTTCCAGTTAAAGAACAAATAACTCAAGAGACATATACCCAAGGAGACAGGATAAGGGCCTATATATATGATGTGAAACAATTCAGCAGAGGTCCTCAGATAATGCTATCAAGGACCCATCCTAATTTTTTATCCACCCTTTTTGAGAGTGAAATTCCTGAAATATCTGATGGAATTGTGACTATCAAGCAGGTGGCCCGAGAGCCTGGAAGCAGGTCTAAAATTGCTGTTTTTTCAAAGGAAAAGGACATTGATCCGGTAGGGGCCTGTGTTGGAATGAAGGGATCAAGGGTGCAGGCAATAGTTCAAGAGCTGAGGGGCGAAAAAATTGATATTGTAACGTGGGTCCCTGATCCGGCTAAATTTGTATGTAATGCCTTGGCCCCTGCTGAGATCTTGAGGGTAATAGTTGATGAGGAAAAAAGGGTTATGGAGGTTGTTGTTCCTGATGATCAACTGTCTCTTGCCATTGGTAAAAAGGGGCAGAATGTCAGGCTGGCATCTAGGCTTTCAGGCTGGAAGCTGGATGTGACAAGCGACTCAGCCTATCAACAGGAATTGGAAGAGGGGCATAAATCATTGCTTGAACTCTCAGGCATTGGTGAAAAATTGGCCAAGTCCCTTTTTGATATGGGGTTTAGCTCTATAAATGATATGGCAAAGGCTGAGTTGGATGATCTGGTAAGCATAAAAGGGATTAGTGAGAAAAAGGCTGAAGAGTTGATCCAGGGAGCAATCATGCATGTGGAATCAACAGGGAAAGATAATAAAAAAACCCAAGATAAAGAAAGTGAAGGAGCTTTATCTGGAGGATTACATGAGCAGAGTTAGGATATACGAGTTAGCAAAAGATCTGAATATGGATTCCAACGAAATAGTTGAGAAATTGCGAGACGCAGGTTTCCCCGTTAATAATAATTTAAGCTCTCTTGATAGTGATGATTTAGCCCGTGCCAGGGATTGTCTTTCCGGGGCAACAAACGAAATTTTAGAGGAAAAAAGGATAAAACCTACTGTTATACGTAGACGTAAGAAGGTTGTAGCCAAGGTAGAGGAAAAAATCCAAGACGAAGTAGGGAAGGTTAAAGAAGAGCCTAAGCCCATCATTAAGAAAGCTGTTGAGGAAGAAACTCCACCGATAGAAGGAAAAACAGAAGAAATTTCAAAGATAGAGGATAAAAAGGTATTAAAAAAGGATGCCGCCCCTGAACAGAAACCAGAACCAAAACCTGAAGAGGTCAAGGCGAAACCTAAAAAGAAGAAAAAAGAAAAATCTAAATTTATACCGGCCAAAATAATAAAAGAAGCGCCTGTCCAAATAGACGAGCCAAAGATAAAAGAGATTCAAGAAAAGGTAGTACCATCTGAGATCCCATTTCTCCCTGAAGATTTGCCTAAAGGGGCGGAAAAGAAAAAGAAAGGGAAGGAAGTAAAAGAGGTGATTTCCCATAAGGATTTTCGCAAAAAGAAAAAGGAGATTTTTGAGCGAGTTGATCTATATGGAGATACGAAAAAAAGGTTCTCCGATAAAAGAAGATTTAAAAAGAAAGATAAGCTTGACAAAAAGAAGTTTGCACACACAGAGATAACTACCCCAAAGGCCATAAAAAGAAGAATAAAAGTACCGGATGTTGTAACTGCAGGCGAGCTTGGAAAGAGAATGGGTGTAAAGTCATCGGCATTAATGAAAAAATTAATGGAATTGGATGTTAAAATAAGGATTAATGATACAGTTGATTTTGATACTGCATCCTTGATAGCAAATGACTTTGAATATGAATTGGAACTCTCATCTTTTGAGGAGGAAGAAATTTTATCTGAAGAGACTGATAAGGAGGAAGATCTTAAGCCTCGGCCACCGGTAATAACGATAATGGGGCATGTAGACCATGGCAAGACATCACTTCTTGATTACATAAGGAAGTCTAAGGTTATAGAAAAGGAAGCCGGTGGAATAACGCAACACATTGGGGCATACGACGTAAAAACCTCTCATGGAAATATTGTCTTCCTTGATACTCCAGGCCATGAAGCATTCACTGCAATGAGGGCCCGAGGGGCAAAGGTTACGGATCTTATTGTATTAGTTGTTGCCGCAGACGATGGTGTAAAAGACCAGACTATAGAAGCCATTAATCACGCTAAGGCCGCCGACATTCCAATTATTGTAGCTGTTAATAAAATCGATAGACCGGATTCTGACACTGATAAGGTCACAAGGGAATTATCCAAGTATGACGTGTTGGTTGAGGATTGGGGTGGAGAGACTCTTTTAACTGCCGTATCAGCAAAGACAGGGCAAGGAGTAGAAGAGCTCTTAGATAATATAATACTCCAGGCAGAAATCTTAGAGTTAAAGGCTAACTATAAAAAGAAGGCGAGAGGGGCTATTATAGAAGCCAGACTGGATAAAAGCAGGGGGCCCGTTACGACCGTGCTTATTCGCGATGGTGCGCTCCATCAGGGAGAATTTTTTGTGTGCGGGGAAAATTTCGGTAAAGTGCGGGCCATATTTAATGATAGGGGGAAAAAAATAAAAGAGGCATTTCCATCAATGCCCATAGAGATTTATGGAATCTCCGGTGTGCCAAAGGCTGGGGATGATTTTATAGTAGTCTCTAATGAAAAGAAGGCTAAATTAATTGCCGAACACAGGAAGGATAAATCTCAATTAGGGATGGTGACTAAAAAGGATGCCATCAGCCTGGATAATCTTTTCGAAAAGATTAAAGAGGGAGAAGCAAAAGAACTGAATATTATAGTTAAGGCGGATGTGCAGGGATCATTAGAGGCCTTGATAGATTCTCTCGTTAAACAAAGCACCAAGGAGGTTAAATTAAAGGTTATCCATGGCGCAACCGGTGCTGTGACGGAAAGCGATGTAATGTTGGCCAATGCATCGAAGGCCGTGATAATATGCTTCAACATAAGGGCAAACCCTGCTGTACAGGAAATAGCAAGAAGAGAATATGTGGATATAAAATTCTACGATGTCATTTATAAGGTGATAGAGGATATTAGACTTGCCATGGCTGGTCTCCTTGAACCGGTATACACTGAAAATATTATTGGCCATGTAGATATTAAAGAGATATTCCATGTGTCCAAGATTGGTACAATTGCCGGTTGTTATGTGTCTGATGGTAAAATCGAAAAGGACGCGAATGTTCGTTTATTAAGAGATGATGCTGTAATATTTAGTGGCAAGATTAGTTCATTAAAAAGATTTAAAGATGATGCCAGAGATGTTTCTTCAGGTCTTGAATGTGGTGTTGGACTGCAGAATTATAATGATATGAAGCCCGGAGACATACTTGAGGTTTATAGATTATTAGAGGAAAAAGCGGAGCTTTAATTTGGTGGTTGGAATTCTTAAGCTTTCCTTGCATATTTATGATACGCAATCGCTTAAAGAGAAGAGAAAGGTTGTAAAGAGTGTAATTGCCAGGATTCAAAACAAATTCAATGTTTCCATAGCAGAGGTTGGCTCTAATGATAAATGGCAAATAGCCGAATTGGGAATTTGTACGGCAGGCAATGATAGGAGATTTATTAATTCCACCATTGACAACATTCTCTCTTATTTAGCTTCAATTTACGTAGGTGAAATTATTCATTCTGACATAGAAATATTAAATTTTTAAACAATTGCAACTACTCAGATGGATATACAAAAGGCAAAAGGCTACGAAGAAAAGTCCATCCTTTGAGCTATTCAAAGGTCTCAATCTTTAGTTTATGAAAAGGATTATTGTGCTGGCAGGTAATAGATCTCAAAGGGTTGGTGATTTGATTTTACGGGAAATATCCTATCTCCTTTTAAGGAAGGTCAAGGACCCAAGAATAAAGGGGGCAACTATTACGGAAGTCCAAATGACCAGAGATTTAAGGATTGCATATGTTTACTACAGCCTTTTTGGTCAAGATGTCAATAAAAAGGCGGCTCAGGAAGGTTTTGAAAGTGCAAAAGGATTTATACGCAAGGATGTAGGCGAAAAACTTCATTTACGGTACGTCCCGGATATTCATTTCAAATATGATAATTCTCTTGAATACGGACAGGAGATAGATAGTCTCCTAAACAAAATTACCCCAAATTAATATAAAAATAGTAATGTTGATCGATTATTCCAATGGTATTAAATGATATTGCAAGCCTGTTAAAGGAAGGTAAGAAATTTTTGGTGGCCAGTCACAAAGATCCTGATGGAGACGCTATCGGCTCTGCATTGGCTTTAAGTGAGGCACTGATACTATACGGAAAGGAGGTCATAACCTATAATGCCGGTCCTATCCCAGACTCTTTATCCCATTTAAGCGGAATAGAGAGGGTAGTGGATAGCATTGACCCTGAATTTGATTTTGACGCCCTGTTAGTCCTTGATTGTGGAAATATTGAAAGGGTAGGGGAGATGCATTCCGTGCTCTCTAAAATAAGGCCTTTAATAAACATTGACCATCATAGAAATAACTCTCAGTTTGGTGATTTGAATTTTGTAGATGATCAAAGTTCATCTGTCGGAGAGATTATTTATAAGTTGATGAAATTGGCGGATTTTCCCATAAATAAGAGTATTGCAGAAAATATATTTGTGTCTCTACAGTCGGATACAGGCTCTTTCAGATATGAGAATACCACATCTGATACGTTTCACATTGCAGGAGATATGGTGGATTGGGGGGTTAGACCCTGGAAAATATCACGTAATGTAATGGATTTGTATTCATTGAAGAAGCTGAAACTTCTTGAGATAACCTTGAAAACAATAGAACTGTACCATTCAGGAATGCTCGGACTACTTACTATTACAAAGGAGATGCAATCAAAGGCAAATGCCCGGGAATTTGACAGCGAAGGATTTGTTGACTACCCAAGGTTGATAGCAGGGGTAGAGGTAGGAGCTCTTATAAAGGAGGCAGGAAAGAATTTTTTTAAAATAAGCTTGCGCTCAAATGACTGGGTGAATGTATCGGATTTGGCAAGATATTTTGGAGGAGGCGGGCATCCGAGGGCAGCGGCCTTTACAATGGAGGGAAGACTGGAGCATATAAAAAGGGAATTTATTAACATAGCAAAGAGCTTCTTAGAAGATAAATGACCCGGAAGGACGGAATTATAATAATAGATAAGGAGTGCGGGACGAGTTCTTTTGGAGTTGTTGACAGTGTTAAGGGTATGATAAGGGCAAAGGTAGGGCATGCAGGAACGCTTGATCCGTTTGCAACAGGTGTATTAATACTTCTGATAAACCAGGGAACTAAGCTGTCCCACTTTCTTATGTCTCAGGATAAAGTTTACAGAGCAGCCCTGATGCTTGGAGTAGAAACGGATACCCAGGATTTAACAGGAAGGGTCACCAAAGAAAAGAGTGTAGGCAATCTATCAGAGGAGGACATAAGGCGCAAGGCGCTCGACTTTTTAGGGACTATAAAACAGGTTCCGCCCGCCTATTCTGCTGTTCACTATAAAGGGAAGAGGGCCTATGAATTTGCCCGAAATGGTATAGAAGTAGATCTCCAGGAAAGGGATGTGAGGGTTGACTATATAAACGTATTATCTGTTGATATTCCCAATGTGTGGATTGAGGTTGGATGCGGGTCAGGCACCTATATAAGGACCCTTGCCTCTGATTTAGGGAAGAGTTTGGGGGTAGGGGCGCACCTGACCTTTTTGAGAAGAATAAGGAGCGGTTTTTTTAGTGTAAATAATGCCGCCACCCTGAAAGAAGTAGCAGAACATAAGGCTAATGACAATATAGATAAAGTGATAATACCGCTAAAAGATGCGCTAAAGGGAATGGTTGAGGCCGAAGTCTCAGGCAAATTGGCGGAGAAGATAAGAAATGGTTATAGACCCCTAATGGATGAACTGAGGGGGAAGGAGATGCCGCCCTTTAGTTTAGATGAATATATTAAGGTGGTAATGGGGAGAGAGATGGTTGCCATTTTGAAGGGGAACGGTAAAACATTAGATATAATTAGAGCTTTTAAATAATTAGTCAAGGAGGGATTAAGGTGGTCTTAAAAAGTACAGATAAGAGTGAGATTATTGATAAATTTAAAATCCATGAAAAAGATACAGGTTCATCAAACGTTCAGGTTGCCCTTTTAACAAAAAGGATAAATGATCTTACAGATCATTTTAAGCTGCATCCTAAGGACCATCATTCAAGAAGAGGATTACTGAAGATGGTTGGTCAGAGAAGGCACCTTTTGAACTATGTAAAAAGAAATGATGCTAACAAATATTTGGCCCTTATTAAAGATTTAGGACTAAGAAAATAAATATAATTTGTAGGTAATCTACTTATTAAGGAGAGAAAATGATTAAAAATGTAACAGCAAATGTTAACGATAAAATTATACATATTGAGACGGGAAGGGTAGCTCGGGAATCAAGCGGCTCTGTAGTTGTCACCATGGGGGGGACTGTCATTTTAGTAACGGTAGTTTCTACAGATGAAAAGAGGGAAGGCATTGACTTTTTCCCTTTAACCGTTGATTTTCAAGAGATGTCATATGCCGCCGGAAAAATCCCCGGCAATTTTTTTCGCCGGGATATGGGGAGGCCAAGCGAGAAAGAAATGCTGACTTCAAGGCTGATAGACAGACCCCTGAGGCCACTTTTTCCGGATAATTATAATTATGAGACCCAGGTGATTGCCAGTGTTTTATCCTTTGATAATGAGAATGACCCTGAGCCTCTCGGTATCTTGGGCGCTTCAGCGGCCATTACAATATCAGATATTCCTTTTGCAGGCCCAGTCGGTAGTGTACGGGTTTGCAGGGTAAATGGCGAGTTTATTGCATTTCCGAATTTTGAGGAACAGGAAATGAGTGACATAAACCTAATCATTGCAGGAACAAAAGATGCGGTAGTCATGGTTGAGGGCGATGGCAAGTTTGTTTCAGAGGATGATATGCTTGAGGCTATATTTTTTGGCCATAAATCCCTGCAGCCTGTTATTGACATGCAAACGGAATTGAGAAAATTAGCAGGAAAGGAAAAGAGAATCGTCCCTACGGACGAGAAAGATGAACAATTTATAGAGAGGGTGGCGTCAGTAGGCGAACCCCTGGTGAGGGAATTGTTATCTTGTCCTGAAAAGATGGTGAGGCAAAAAAAGAGATCTGAGGCAATCACCTCTGTAATTGAATCACTTAATGAAGAATATGGTGATAGAGGAAAGGAAATAAAAGAGACAATTTATGATTTAGAGAAAAAAATAGTTAGGAGTATGGCATTAGAGGAGGGAAAAAGGATAGACGGTCGTTCATTTAAAGAGGTTAGGCCTATTGAATGTTTAGTTGGTGTTTTACCGAGGGTTCATGGATCCTCCTTGTTTACGAGAGGCGAGACACAGGCAATGGTTTTAACCACATTGGGCACTGAGAGGGATGAGCAGAAAATAGAGTCGATTTATGGTAATTCTTTTAGAAAATTTACCTTTCATTATAATTTTCCACCATATAGTGTGGGGGAGGCAAAAAGATTAGGCGCTCCTGGAAGAAGGGAAATCGGTCACGGGGCCCTCGCAAGGAGGGCGCTTTTGCCTGTTTTGTTAGAAGAGGACGATTTTCCTTACTCTGTAAGGGTTGTGTCTGAGATACTGGAATCAAATGGTTCTTCTTCGATGGCAAGCGTTTGTGGCGGGTCTCTTTCATTGATGGATGCAGGTGTTCCGATTAAGGACCCTGTAGCTGGAGTGGCTATGGGACTCATATCATCAGGTAGCGATATTGCCATACTGACGGATATAATAGGCGATGAGGATCATTATGGTGATATGGACTTCAAGGTAACAGGGACGAAAAATGGAATTACCGCCCTACAGATGGATATTAAGATTAGCGGCCTTACAAGGGAGATCATGGGAAAGGCCTTACATCAGGCCAGGGAAGGCAGAATGCATATTCTAAATGAAATGCTAAAGGCCATAACGCAATCGAGAACTGAGATTTCCAAGTATGCCCCCAGAATTGTTATTATGACTGTAAAGCAAGACAAGATAAGGGAAATTATTGGTCCAGGAGGCAAGATTATTAAACATATTTCTCTTGAAACCGGTGCGCAGATAAATATTGATGATGATGGCAAGGTTTCTATTGCATCTTCTGATAGTGAAGGAACTGAAAAGGCCATCGAGATGATAGAAAATATAATTAAAGAGGCGCAGATTGGAGAATTGTATTCAGGGAAGGTTATCAAGATAATGGATTTTGGTGCCTTTGTGGAAATTTTGCCGGGGACTGAAGGACTGGTGCACATATCTCAATTGGCAAATGAAAGGGTAAGAAAGGTTACGGATGTGCTTAAGGAAGGTGATGAAGTGCTGGTAAAGGTCCTTGAAATTGACGATAGAGGAAAAATTAGGCTTTCAAGGAAGGCTGCATTAGGAAATAGTAAAGATGAGATATGAAAAAACCGTTTTAAATAACGGGGTGAGAGTAGTCACTAATGCTTTGCCTAATGCAAAATCTATATCATTAGGTATATGGGTGGACGGCGGTTCGAGAGATGAAGTCAATAAAGAGAGAGGCATATTTCATTTTATAGAACACATGATATTCAAGGGGACAAAGGACAGGTCCGCCGCTCAGATTGCAAAGGATCTTGATGCCTTAGGAGGATATTCCAACGCATTCACCAGTAAAGAAAAAACATGTTTTCACGCCAGGATTGTGGATAAAAAACTTCAGTTTCTAACAGAACTCTTTTCCGATATATTTTTAGATTCAATATTTGATGAAAAAGAGCTGGAGCTTGAGAAATCCGTTGTTCTCCAGGAAATCAACATGGTAGAAGATACGCCTGATGAATACGTTCAAACATTATTTGAGCAAAATTTCTGGAAAGAAAACCCTCTGGGAAGACCTATCCTCGGGACAAGGGAGGCAGTAAGCAAAATATCGAGGAAAGACATAATTGATTACATATCACGGTTTTATTCACCTGAAAGGGTTGTGATTGCAGCTGCAGGCAATGTGAACCATGATGACCTGGTTGAATATTTCAGGCCATTTTTTGATCCCCTTTCACGCAGTGACGATGTTATTCCAGTTAGGAGTAAGCCGTTAGCTACCCCGAGCATATCAACCCATCACAAGGATCTGGAACAGGTGCATATCTGTTTAGGCGCCCAGGCATCATCTATGTCCGATAAGGAAAGGTTTGCAGATTCGATTCTTAATACCATTCTTGGTGGAAATATGAGTAGCAGACTTTTTCAGGAAATTAGGGAAAAGAGGGGTTTGGCCTATTCTGTTTTCTCATATATCAGCTCCTTTATGGATACAGGGTCGGCAAGGGTGTATTTGGCGACGGATAAGGAGAAAGTAAATAAATCTATGGACTTAGTAGGCTCCATCATAAAGAAGATTAAAGAGGGAGATATCTCTGATGCTGACCTGACAAGAGCCAAGGGATATCTTGAGGACGGGATTTTGTTAGGTTCGGAAAACATGGACAATATGATGATGAGGCTTGCTAAAAATGAATTTGTCTTTGGAAAATACGTAACTTATGAAGAATTAATAAAAGAGATTGAAGATGTTACCATAAGCGAAGTGATAGATGCAGCCGGGAGAATTTTCTCATCAGGCAATGTTTCCCTATCTGCATTGGGCCCAATAGATCAAGATAGTTTAATCGTAGACCCTATTAACTTTACATAATGCATTTTTTGTAGCTTCTCAATAAGGTAGGGCATTCCTATAGCTTCCCCCTTTAAGAAAGGGGGATTGAGGGGGATTTTTTCTAAATCTACCCCAACTTATTGAGAACTTACCATTTTTTTCCAAAAAGCGGTTACAATCTATTTTTGTAACCGTTCACGGGTTCAAAGGTTTCCCGCTTGCAGCGGGATTAAAAGGTTGTATTCTCATCACAATACGCTATTTTGTAAGCGTTTTGT
>CAYSWP010000003.1:0-4131 GCA_964434795.1 uncultured Desulfobacteraceae bacterium
AAACATTCCATCATGTTGTTTTTGTGCTCCCATATCCCCTTGACGAGGCCATGAGAGAATAGTCTTTAAATTTTCCCGGGCAGAATACTTAATGTTATCTGCACCCCATGAAATGATGCATAATATTTGCGGCCATTCAAAAAGAAATTCCCCTGTCCTGTTGGCTTAGAACCTTAGTTTAGTGACTAAAGGATTCGTAACACCTCAATAAGTCCGGGCAGCTTTAGAATAAATCCCCCTCAATCCCCCTTTTCAAAGGGGGAAGTTATAGGAATGCCCTGCCTTATTGTGAAGTTACAAGGATTCCAATTAAACTATTATTTTTTCAAGAATTTAAATTTTTTTCTTGACAAACAAATAAATATCTATAAGAGTGGTACAAAGTGGATAAAAGTGGGAAAATATCTTGGAAAATTCCATAAATAATCTTTTTGAAGGTCGATCCAGGCATACTCTTGATGAAAAAGGCAGATTAGCTATTCCTGCCCGTTTTAAAGAGGCCCTGAAGAACAAGGGGGATTTATCCCTTGTGATCACCAATTCCAGTGGTTATTTGTTGGGCTTTACCAGGACTGATTGGCAAAAAATAAAGGAAAAGGCCGTTAATTTTTCATTATTTGATTCATCTGCCAATGTATTAATTCGCTATTTTATATCCGGAGCTAAAGAATGCCCATTAAAGCGCGGAAGGATTTTAATACCACCAGACCTGAGAGAGTTAGGCGAATTAAAAAAAGAAGTTGTCCTGGTTGGCCATTTAAACAGTTTTGAAATTTGGGATAAGGAAAAATGGGATAAAGAGTTTGAAAGGGTAAGAAAATCCTTTGCCAAGACTCATCAATCTTTTTCGGAACTTGGAATTTGAAGGAGGGTAAAGTGAATTTTTCCCATCAGCCTGTGATGGTTGATGAGGTTATTGAATATCTAATTACTGATCCAAAAGGTATTTATATTGATGGAACGGCCGGCACAGGAGGTCATAGCATTGAGATTTGCAGAAGGATAAACACTGACGGGAGGCTGATTTGCTTAGACGTTGACAGGGCGGCGATAAAACTTGCTAATGAAAGGCTCTCTCAATTTAAAAATGTGGCTACGGTAGTGAAGGGAAGCTATGTAAATTTAGGAGTCATACTTAAAAAAATAGGCGTTGGTAAGGTAAATGGCATACTTTTAGATCTTGGCATGTCTTCGTATCAGCTTGAGTCGTCCGGCAAAGGGTTTAGTTTTTCCAGGGATGAACCTTTAGATATGAGAATGGATGAAGATATGGACGTAACTGCCGATGAATTGGTTAATAATCTATCGAGAGAAAAACTGGAAGCGCTTATATGGAATTATGCCCAGGAAAGATGGGCGAAACGTATTTCCAAGGCCATATTAAAGGAGAGGCGGAAATGCTCCATACATTCAAGTAAACAACTGGCAATGCTGATAGGGGCTGCTATTCCTGATAAATATCATCCCCGTAGTATACATCCGGCCACCAAAACGTTCCAGGCCCTCAGGATTGCTGTCAATAGGGAGCTGGATAATATAAGTGATTTTTTAAAGAGCGCCCCTCAACTTCTTGAAAGGGGAGGGCGATTAGTTGTTCTGTCTTATCATTCATTAGAGGATAGAATAATTAAACATACATTCCGTCGTTGGGATAGTGGAACCATTTACCCTCGGAGGCTTCCGGTTATCCCTGAGGGCAAACATTCGGTAATGAAGGCAGTGGAAAGAAAAGCGATTAAACCTAGCGCAAAAGAGGTAAATTTTAATCCAAGGTCAAGGAGTGCTATTTTACGGATAGCAGAGAGGGTTTAAGTGAAGAGAACAAAGAATCGGGTAATAAGATTATTGTATCTTTTTTTAACGATATTCTTTCTATATTTAACAGCAGGGGTGTTTCATGTCTGGATAAATTCTGAAAAGACCCAGACAGGTTATGCACTAAGCGGGTTAAAAAAGGAAATTGTAGAGATTGAGGAGGACAACCGTAGGTTAAAATTAGAGTTAGCCTTCCTGAAATCTCCCGAATATTTGGAGGGCCTGGCAGCGTCGGAATTTGGGCTAAGGTATCCTTTGTCTAAGCAGGTTGTTTTTTTGCCATGAAAATTAAAAACAAAAAGTGGATAAAGATTAGGATATACATTACTGCATCCTGTTTTTTTATTTTTTTCTGTGTCGTTTTTTTAAGGGCATATCAACTTCAAATAAGGGATGGACATAAGCTGTCAGATTTAGCAAGGGCAGATTATACAAAAAAGATTTCATTTTTGAGCCAAAGAGGTACGATTTTTGACAGGAACGGAAATGCACTGGCAATTAGCATAGATGTTTCTTCAATATACTCTTGCCCAAAAGAAATAGTACAAAAGAAAAGGACAGCCGTCCTTATTGCAGAAGCGCTTAACATTAACGAAAAGAATGTGCTTAAAAAAATCCAGAACAAACGCTCCTTTGAGTGGATAAAGAGAAAGGTTACGCCGGCTGAGATTACCCTAATTGAAAGGCTTGATTTGCCGGGCATATATTTTTCCAGAGAAGGTAGACGCTATTATCCCTACCGCGAAACATGCGCCCATGCTGTAGGATTTGCAGGTCAGGATAATAAAGGGCTTGAGGGCATAGAATTGCAATACAACCGCTATTTGGAAGGGAAGGTGACAAGGTTTAAGAGCACGCGTGATGCCCTTGGAAGACAACTGGATTATTATAGTTCAGAAATGGAAAAGCAGGATCCATACAACCTTATACTGACGCTTGATAAAGACATTAGTTATAAGGCCCGACAGGCATTAAGGAATGCAGTGAAAAAGTCAGGTTCAAGGAGTGGTATTTGCATAGTTACAAGGCCTCAAACAGGTGAGATTTTGGCTATGTCAGTTTTTCCGGAATATAATCCGAATATATCCGGGAGGTTTGAGCCAGGCAAATGGCGGAACAGGGCGGTTACTGACTGCTTTGAACCTGGTTCTACACTAAAGTCATTCCTTATGGCCTCTGCACTGGAGGAGGGCATAGTTAAAAAAGAATCGCTTTTTAACTGTGAAAATGGGCGTTACGCTATTGGAAAATATATTATACACGATAGCCGTCCGTATGGGATGTTGAATGTTAGCGATATAATAAAATTTTCAAGCAATATAGGGGCAATAAAGATTGGTCGGAAACTGGGACCAGAGAGGTACTATGATTATCTGAAGAAATTCGGCTTCGGCGAACATACTGGAATAGATTTGCCAGGTGAAAGAAAGGGTAATTTAAAGCCTATTAAATCCAGGAGCACTATTGGGCTTAATAACCTGTATTTCGGCCAAGGCATGTCCGTTTCTCCACTCCAATTGATAATGGCCTTTGGCGCAATAGCTAACGGCGGACACCTTATGAGGCCTTATTTGGTAAAATCTATAGTTGACCAAAAGGGAGAGACTATACGGGAATTTTATCCCATGATCAAAAAAAATGTCATATCACCTGAAACAGCAAGAGAGGCACGATCTATACTTGAGGGCGTGGTGCAAAAGGGAGGAACCGCAATTAGGGCGGCTATAAAGGGATATTCTGCGGCAGGAAAAACAGGAACTTCGCAAAAGGTAGATCCCATAACAAAGAGTTACTCAGAAAAAAAATTTGTAGCCATCTTTGGAGGTTTTGTACCTGCAGATTCTCCGGAATTAGCTATTCTTGTTGCACTTGATGAGCCGAAGGGTAAACCCTATGGGGGGCTCGTAGCGGCTCCGGTTTTTAGAGAGGTTGGTTATTGGGCCCTCAACTATCTCAATGTAGTACCTTCGCTAAATGATGCTGCTGAGGGTGAAAAAGAGGAAGTTAAAAGAAAATATATAACCCATAAGCTAAAAGAGATAAAGGCAAGTACTCTTAAACCTGAAATACCTGGATTAATGCCTGACTTAAAAGGGCTTGGTGTAAGGGAGGTTTTAAGGGAGGCAAGAAGGTTGGGTTTGCGGGTTGTTGTTGAGGGAAGCGGACTGGCCGTAAAACAAAGCCCGGAGCCTGGCTTGCCTTTAGATAATGAAATTTTATTAAGTGTAACATTTAAACCGCCTTGTTGAAAAAGATTGTCATTAACAGTGGAATTTTACGGGGCAACCTTTAGTGAGAAGCTAACATGAGACTTGA
>CAYSWP010000003.1:4231-24735 GCA_964434795.1 uncultured Desulfobacteraceae bacterium
TGAGAAGCTAACATGAGACTTGATTACCTGTTAGAGGGTATTGATATTTTAGAGAGCCATGGGAGGACAGACATTGAAATTAAAGGTCTCACCAATGACTCTCGCGAGGTTAAACAGGATTACCTTTTTGTTGCTGTTAAGGGATGGAACCAAGACGGGCACAGGTATTTAACTGATGCCATTCAAGATGGTGCGCATGGATTAGTCGTTGAGAAGATAGAGAAAATTTATAGGGATACAACCATTGTCCGTATTGCTGATACAAGGGCTGCCCTTTCTAAGATGGCCGCAAGATTCTATAATTACCCTGCCAGGGACATGAAACTTATAGGCATAACAGGAACTAATGGAAAAACAACGACAAGTTATATCCTTGAGTCAATTATGGAAGAGGCAGGGATTCATACGGGTGTTATAGGGACAGTTAATTGCAGATTTAATGATAAATCCTTTGATATGTCATTAACTACACCTGAATCAACTGATTTAATGAAAACGTTGCGGGAGATGAAAGACGCAGGTGTGACCCATGTTATTATTGAGGTGTCATCTCACTCTCTTGAGCAGGGAAGAACGAGGGATCTAAACTGGGCAAGGGCATTGTTTACCAATTTTTCCAGGGATCATCTCGATTACCACTCAACAATGGAAGGTTATTTTAAGGCAAAATCCCTGCTTTTTAGCTCATTAAGAGTTGATGAAGGCGGCCAACAGATTAAGGCGGTTATTAATATGGATGACCCTAAGGGCAGGGTATTAGAAAAGATGACAACGGTCCCTGTTGTTAGTTACGGGGTTGACTGCAACTGTATGATCAGGGCTGTTGATATTGAATCTGATATTAATGGAATAAGATTAAAATTAGTGACGCCAACAGGGAATGTGTCGCTAACCTCTACGCTTTTAGGAAGAATAAATGTCTATAATATTCTTGCAGCCGCTTCTGTTGCTTACAGTATTGGTGTGGACCTAAAAAATATTTCAAGGGGAGTAAAGAAACTCGCCCTTGTACCAGGTAGGCTCGAGTATGTAAAAAATAAAAGAGAGCTTTCGGTGTTTGTTGATTATGCCCACAGCCCTGACGCCCTTGAAAAGGTTCTCCAAACGTTAAGACCTGTTTCAAGTGGGAGACTGATTGTAGTGTTTGGCTGTGGGGGAGACAGGGATAAAGGGAAAAGGATGGATATGGGCAGGATTGCAGGAAAAAACAGCGATATTGTCATAATTACGTCTGATAACCCCAGGGGAGAGGATCCGGAAGAAATCATAGATAGAATTGTACCTGGCGTTAAAGAGTCAGGATTAGAGAGGATAGATCTAAGTATGGCGCAAAAGGAAAAGGGCTATGATATTTTATCGGACAGAAAGAAGGCTATTCGTATTGCTATTAATTACGCCGGAAAAGGAGACATTGTTTTAATCGCCGGCAAGGGCCATGAGAATTATCAGATTATTGGCAGCAGAAAAAAACACTTTAACGATGTTGAGGAGGCGGCCTTAGCTGCGGTGTAGATAGTGTTAAATGATTTATGTGAATTCGTGGGGTAGGGACATTAGATGTGTGCGGAATGGGGAAAATTACCGGTCAGAGAGTTAGCGTCTGCCATAGGAGGCAGTCTGGTATCCGGCCTTGAAGATATGCCGGCAAGAGGACTTTCAACGGACACAAGAAAATTGGGTGTCGGAGATATTTTTTTGGCGCTGAGAGGAGAGAATTTTGATGGCCACAATTTTTTAGGAGAGGCAATAAATGCAGGGGCTGCTGGTGTGATTGTGGAAAATAATACAGTGAAACCTGAGAAATTTTCAGGAAAAAATTTTACGGTAATCACCGTTCCATCAACCCTAAAGGCCTTAGGGGATTTGGCATTGTGGTGGAGAAGGGAATGGGGCAAGAAATTAATAGCCATAACCGGGAGCAACGGTAAGAGCACAACAAAGGAGATGACTGCCTCAATCCTCTCAAAACAGGCGCATACCATGAAAACGCCTGGAAATTTCAACAACCTTATTGGGTTACCTTTAACCATTTTGTCTTTAACATCAGGGCACAGCATGGCGGTTTTGGAGATGGGAATGAACAGGGCCGGTGAGATTGGCCGGTTAACACAGATTGCTAACCCTGATATTGGAGTTATAACAAACATTGCAGGCGTGCATTTAGAGGGTTTAGGGGATTTAAGCGGGGTAATCAAAGCAAAAGCAGAGCTCCTTGAAGAGATGCACAGCGGAACAATTGCGATTTTAAACGGAGACGATAATGCAACAGAGAAGTTAATCTCAATGTTTCAGGGCAAGGTTATTAACTTTGGTCTGGGAAAGATGAACAGTGTAAGGGCGGAAGATATAAAGAGGACTGGAGAGCATGCTCAATCCTTTGATATTATTTTTAATGATGAAAGGGTGCCGGTAAGTATAAATCTTCCTGGTGTCCATAACATTATGAACGCATTAGCCGGGGCGGCTGTAGCCTATTGTTTATCAGTATCAAGTGAATCAATTGTTCAGGGTTTGGCCGACTTTAAGCCCCTTAAAGGTCGATTTCAGGTCATTGTTTTAAATGGAGATATACAGCTTGTTGACGATACTTATAATGCCAACCCTTCGTCTTTAAAGGCGGCTATTCAGGAAATTAAGAGCTTTAAAAAAACAGGCCTTTTAATAGGGCTTGGAGAGATGATGGAGTTAGGCAAGGAGGCATCACGCTTGCATTTTAATGCAGGCGAACTCGTAGCTGATGCCGGAGTAAAATTTTTTGTTGCCTTAGGCAAACATGGTCAGCAGCTTATTGAAGGGGCGTCCAAGGGAGGTCTTGCCGGGGCACAAACTTGCCTCGCAACAAATCATATAGAAATGTTTGATATGATCAAGGCCAATGTGAAAGAGGGAGATACTATTTTTCTTAAGGGATCCAGGGGGATGGCCTTAGAAAAGGTTGTGAAGGCCATTAAAGATCATTTTGGGGTGAGTAAAGGCGGATTAGTGCTAAACAATTGATAAAGATAACAGCAACCGTTCACAGCAAACAGTGAACGGCTACGGGTACCATAAAAGGTTAAAATGTTATATAAACTGATATATATTTTTCATACGGATTACTCCTTTTTAAATGTATTCAGGTACATAACCTTCAGGACTATCTATGCGACCCTGACCGCCTTATTTATTTCCATGGTCCTTGGGTACTGGCTTATTCCAAGGTTAAAAAAACTCCAAATAGGCCAGTACATTAGAAAGAATGGGCCTCCTGATCATCAGCGTAAGACAGGTACCCCTACCATGGGCGGATCCTTTATATTAATTGCTGTTACCGTATCTGTTCTGCTTTGGATGGAGATGAAATGCTTTTATATCTGGCTGGTTCTAATTGTTACTGTTTTATTTGGGGCCATTGGATTTTTGGATGATTATCTCAAGATAATAAGAAAGAGCAGCAATGGCCTCACTCCATGGAGTAAATTTTCCATGCAGGTTGGGGTAGCCTTTTTCGCTGGATTAATATTATACCGGTACACAGGTTTTGATTCAAGACTCAGCTTTCCTTTTTTTAAGAATTTTATGCCGGATTTAGGGATTGCTTACATACTTTTCATTGTCTTGGTGGTAGTAGGGGCGTCAAACGCGGTTAATCTGACGGATGGACTGGATGGACTTGCCATAGGGCCTATAATTATTGCCTTTCTGAGCTATCTAATATTTTCTTATCTTGCCGGGCATATTAAGATTGCAAACTATCTGCAAATTCCATATGTGAGGGGGGCTGGGGAGCTTACTATTTTTTGTGGCGCTGTAGCAGGAGCAGGAATGGGCTTTCTGTGGTACAACACCTATCCTGCGCAGGTATTTATGGGAGATGCTGGCTCCCTTTCTCTGGGCGCTGCCTTAGGCATGATTGCTATTATCAGTAAACAAGAGATAACGCTGATTATTGTTGGAGGGCTTTTTGTAGTTGAGGCCCTGTCAGTGATTATCCAGGTGATATATTTTAAAGCTACAGGGGGGAAGCGATTTTTCAGAATGGCCCCCCTTCATCACCACTTTGAACTAAAGGGCTGGCCTGAGCCAAGGGTTACAATTAGGTTTTGGATTGTTGCGATTATGCTGGCCCTGCTTTCAGTTAGTACACTTAAGTTGAGGTAATTAGTTGAAAACTGATAGAAGTCAAGTAAAAATTGAAAAGAATGTTTTAGTAGTAGGCCTTGGAGAGAGCGGGTTGGCAACGGCTCAGTGGCTTATTAAGCAGGGGGCTACAGTAACCGTTAGTGAAAGACTGGGAGAGTCTGCTTTAGAAAGAGATGTCTTAGATGATTTATCAAGAACAGGGGTTAGACTTGAGCTTGGCGGCCATAATGCGGAGACATTTACAAAGACGGATTTAATTGTTGTAAGCCCAGGCGTGCCTCTAAATATTGAACCACTTGTCAAGGCCAAACAGCAAGGGATTCCTGTCATAGGGGAGATAGAGCTTGCCTGCAGATACATAAAAACAAATATAATAGCGGTGACAGGCACAAACGGTAAGTCAACGGTTGTTACATTAATAGGGAATATACTGCGTAAGGCTGGAAAGGAGGCCTTTGTTGGCGGAAATATAGGGCGTCCTTTAATTAATTATATAGGTGGAGACCAGAGGGCTGATTATGTGGTGTTAGAGGTGAGCAGTTTCCAGCTTGATACCATGAAGGATTATTTTTCACCTCTACTGTCTGTTATATTAAATATTAGCCCGGACCACCTTGACAGGTATGCAGATTACAACGCCTATGTAAGGTCTAAAGAAAGAATTTTTGAAAATCAGGGACCGGGTCAAAGCCTAATTTTAAACGATGATGACATTTGGCTAAAAAAATTAGAACCACTCAGTGGGGTTACCGTATACAGGTATGGGTTAACCAATAAAAAAGACAGACAAGCTTTTTCAAATAATGGATATGTGTTTGTTAAACTGCCGGGTGAAGAACTCACTGAATTAAGTTTTAATAACCCGGCATTGCCCGGCGATCATAATAAGGAAAATGTAGCAGCAGCTGTTTTGGCATCGGCAGTGCTAAAGATACCCCCATCTGCAATGCAGCTTGCCGTTGATGACTTTCATGGATTGCCCCATAGGATTGAGTTTGTAGATACATTGAAGGGTGTTGCATTTTACAATGATTCAAAGGCCACAAATATAGATGCTGCAATAAAATCTATTAAAAGTTTTTCATCCCAAATTGTCTTGATAGCTGGAGGCAGGCATAAAGGCAGTGATTATAATCCTCTTGTTGAGTCAGCCTCCGGCAGGGTAAAGAGTGTAATTTTATTGGGGGAGGCAAGTGATATATTAGCAGAGTCCTTTAGCATGAAGATATCATGGTCTAAAGCAAAGAATATGGTTGAGGCTGTGTATTCAGCTTTCAATGAGGCTGATACAGGAGATATCGTTCTCCTTGCCCCGGCATGCTCGAGTTTTGATATGTTCAAGAATTATAAGCAGAGGGGAGATGCTTTCAGGAAGGCCGTCGGAAGGTTGAAGAATGATTGGTAAAAGCGAAAATAAATATAGTTATGATCCCTTTATCCTGATTACTGTTTTATTGCTGATTGGGATTGGATTGATTGCAGTTTTTAGCGCCAGTTCAATTCTTGCTGAAAAAAGATACGGAGATCAATATTTTTACCTGAGGAAACAGATTATGTTTTGCCTTTTAGGCCTCCTGTTTATGATATCGGTAAAGAATATCAACTACTTAGTATATAAAAAGTTAACATACTTTTTTTTAGGCCTTAGTCTAATATTAATGATTTTGCTTTTTATACCCGGTATCAGGACAAAAATAGGCGGCGCCTATAGGTGGATTAGGTTGGGGTTTATCTCTATTCAGCCATCAGAGGCGGCAAAACTGTCGTTAGCCATTTTTTTTGCCCACAGTATGAGTAAAAACTCTGAGGTTATGGGGACTATACGTTATGGAGTTATGCCCTATCTAATTGTAGCGGCAATGTTCACTGCAGTTATACTTCCCCAGCCTGATCTTGGTACAGCCGCAATTATAGTCATTTGGATGCTGGTGCTTTTGTTTATAGGTGGTGTTAATTTAGGGTATATAATTCTCTTTATAGGCATGTTGGCGCCGGTTTCTTTTTACATTATCTCCCTTGCGCCTTACAGGGTTGAACGGCTGCTGGCTTTTTTAAATCCATGGGAAGACCCGACTGGCTCAGGGTTTCAAATAATACACTCATTGTATGCATTTGGTTCAGGGGGATTGACAGGGGTTGGGATAGGAGATAGCAAACAAAAACTGTTTTATCTCCCGGAAGCCCATACGGATTTTATCCTGCCGATTATAGGTGAAGAAATAGGATTTTTAGGCGTGAGTGTTTTGATAGTCCTTTTTACCATTCTCGTATTCAGAGGTATTAAGATTGCCTTGAATGCCCCTGAGCTATTTGGAACCTATCTTGCCCTGGGTATTTCCCTCATGCTGGCCATACAGGTAATAGTCAACATGGGAGTTGTAATGGCGCTTTTGCCGACCAAAGGACTGGCGCTACCCTTTGTAAGTTATGGAGGTTCCTCTCTTGTGATTAATCTTATTGGAATGGGGATATTAATGAATATCTCAAGAAAGACTTTTAACAGTTCAATTTGATGGGCAGGGTATACCATAATTTATCATTGACTGGTCATAGTCGGGAGGATCAGGGACCAAGGATAATAATTTCCGGTGGGGGGACTGGTGGTCATCTATTTCCAGGTATTGCAATTGGAAGCGAGCTGAAAAAAAGGTGTGGCAAGGCAGCTATCCTTTTTATAACAGGTAGGAAGAAAATGGAGCATAGAATAATTTCCCAGGCCGGATTTGAGACTCAATCGATAGATGTTGAAGGGGTAATGGGAAAGGATTTTTTAGGCCTTATTAATGCATTTTACAAGGTGATGTTAGCATTGATCCAGTCTTTTTTAATAATAAGGAATTTCAGACCACAACTGGTATTGGGGTTAGGTGGATACACATCCGGGCCTGTGTGTTTAATCGCGTGGTTTTTGAGGGTGCCGACAGCCGTACATGAGCAAAATTCTTTTCCAGGCTTGACAAACAGGATCCTTGCCCCATTTGTGAGACGTGTATTTATATCCTTTGCAGAGACCGGAAAATACTTAAAGAGGGGTAAATTATTTTTAAGTGGAAATCCTATAAGAAATGAGCTTTTACAGCCGATTCAGTTCCCAAAAATGGATAAAAAATTTGTTATTCTTGTTATGGGGGGCAGTCAAGGGGCTAAGACATTGAATGAGGCCGTTATATCGATGATTAAGGAGTTCAAGGCGCTCGGCGATGTTCCTTTTATGATTCATCAAACAGGCAAAGCGGATTTGAAAAGAGTAGCTGACGAATATGACACCCTTGGTGTTGACGGGGAAGTATCGGCCTTTATAGAGGATATGGCATCGGCATACTCCAGGGCGGACCTGGTTATTTGCCGCGCAGGCGCTACTACTATAGCTGAACTGGCAGCGCTTGGTAAACCTTCTATACTTATCCCGTATCCCTATGCAAGCCACAGACATCAGGAGATTAATGCTATAACCCTGGTACATGCTGGAGGAGCGGATATTATTCTCGAAAGATATCTTGATGGTAAGGCCCTTACAGCTAAGGTTACAAGATATATGAAGAATAGAGGTGAGCTAAGTAAAATGTCGGTTTTTGCCTCAAAGGCTGGGAGGCTGGGGGCAAGGGAGGTAATTGCTGAAGAGCTTTTAAAACTTATAAACAAGACGCAATGTATAAAAAATGACAAATAGCAGATAAGCAAATGAAAACATTTGGAAAGGTTAAAAATATACATTTAATAGGTATTGGCGGCATTGGAATGAGCGGTATAGCAGAGCTGCTCCTAAATTTGGGGTACTCTATCAGCGGCTCGGATATAAAGAAAACCGATGTAACAAAACACCTGTCAGATTGCGGCGGAAAGATATCCTTTGGCCATAAGGCCGAAAATGTCAGTGATGCGGATGTAGTAGTTTTTTCGTCAGCAGTAAAGAATGATAACCCAGAGATAATTGAGGCACAGGAGAGATCTATTCCTGTGATACCAAGGGCCGAGATGCTGGCGGAGCTAATGAGGCTTAAATATGGGATAGCCGTAGCAGGCGCCCATGGAAAGACTACAACAACCAACATGATAGGTTCAATTTTAACTGAAGGAGGCCTTGATCCAACCGTTGTTATTGGGGGGAGATTAAGCCAATGGGGAGGCTCTAATGCAAGGCTGGGAAATAGTGACTTCTTAGTGGCAGAGGCAGATGAGAGTGATGGTTCTTTTTTGGTTCTTTCTCCAAGCATGGCCATTATAACCAATATAGATTATGAGCATATAGATTTTTATCATAGCATGGATAATCTCAGGGATACATTTACTAACTTTATCAATAAACTTCCCTTTTATGGCAGGGCAATCATTTGTCTTGATAATGAGGAGGTCCAAGGATTAATCCCGAGGCTTACAAAGAGTTATTTAACATATGGACTTAATTCACAGTCAGATATAATGGCCAGTGATATATCAAAAGAAGGGTTGCGTACCAGTTTCGTTGTCACATTTAAGAATAGGACAATAGGTAATATCACTATTTCAGCCCCAGGTAATCATAATGTGTTGAATGCGCTGGCAGCAATCGGGGTAGGTTTGGAACTTGATATTGATTTTGAAGATATCCGGAAAGGCCTGAATAACCTTGGGGGACTTGAAAGGCGGTTTGAGGTAAAGGGTGAAAGTAACGGGATTTTATTCCTGGATGATTATGGTCATCATCCAACGGAGATAGTGCCGACTATACAGACAGCAAAGGAGTGCTGGCCTGATAGGAGACTTGTAGTTGTTTTTCAACCTCACCGTTACACCAGGACAAGAGACCTCTATGACAGGTTTGTAACATCATTTAACCAGGCGGATTTACTAATTATTATCCCTGTTTATGGGGCAGGAGAAGAGCCTATACCCGGTATTGATAGCGAGTATCTTTACCGGGGCATAAAGGGCCACGGCCACAGGGCTGTTAGCTTTTTTTCAGAAAAAAAGGATGCAGTCTCTTTTCTCCTTAAAGAGATTAGATACGGTGATCTTGTGTTAACTTTAGGTGCAGGAGATGTTCACCGTACAGGGGTAGAGTTATTAGAGAAAATAGCTTCATGAATCTGGGGCTATGCTTCGTTTGATAGTAGATAGTTGAAGATATAAGCACAGATATAAGTAAGCCGTAAGGCGCTGCTTTGCATTTAATATCTATGGAATGAAATGGATATTCGTATAAAAAAAGCCATAAAAAAAATTGGAGGTGAGGCGATACATTTCGATGTCCCTATGAGTCAATATACGACAATAAGGGCAGGCGGCAATGCAGAGGCTGTATACAGGGCTGTGAATCTGGAAGGCTTAAGGAAAATGGTGTCCTTTCTTGTTGATGAGCAAGTCCCATATTTAACTGTAGGGAAGGGGAGCAATCTCCTTGTATTAGATGGCGGATTGGACGGGGTGGTTATTTTACTGGGAGGATCATTTGCCTTTATTGTCGAAGATCCCGTTTACGGGGACGATACTGCAATGGTTGGACCTGGTTTACTTGCCGGTGCCGGCATATCATTGCCCAGGCTTGTTGCCCATTGCGCAAAAAAAGGTCTAACAGGGGTGGAATTTTTGGCGGGTATTCCCGGGACAGTGGGCGGAGCTATTGCCATGAATGCTGGTAGTATGGGTGCTGAGATTAAAGATGTAGTCTGCGAGGTGTCGGTTTTAAATAGGGAAGTGACAACAGAGAGGAAAGATATATCGAGACTAAAATTTCAATATAGAGGGCTTGCCTTAAACTCGGGGGATATAATACTAAATGCCGGATTGAACCTAAGGGGTGATAGGCCGTCTTCAATTAAAGATAGGGTTTTCTATAATATTAAACAGAGAAAAAAGAGGTTTCCCTTTAAAATGCCATCCGCCGGATCGATATTCAAGAATCCTGATGGCGATTATGCAGGCCGGCTGATTGATTTAGCCGGTTTAAAGGGCAAAAGCATAGGAGGGGCTATAATATCAACTGATCATGCAAATATTATTGTTACAAAGGGAAAGACCTCTGCCTCGGACATAGTGGAATTGATGAATTTGGCAGCCGGCAAGGTTAAAGAGTTATTTAATATAACTTTATTGCCTGAGATAAAGACAGTAGGGAAGCGCCATTAGAGATTTTAATTTTTTATTCTTAGTTTTACATATTAAATAATGAAATGGATTATGAAAAGAACATCTGTATTAAACAAGCAGTCAATAAAGAGAGATAAGGGAAGGGATTTTTTTCTACTAAAAAAGACCTTGGGACAATTGGGCTTTGGTATGATTAAGGTATTTCTTTTTATATTTATACTTGGAATCCTCTCCCTGGCATTTATATATGGATATAGATTTCTTTCCGTTTCTGACTATCTCAGATTAGACAATATTGTTATTGCAGGGATTAAAGAAGATCTTAGAAAAGAATTGATTGACATATCAGGAATAAAGGAAAAAGAAAGCTATTTATCTATTGATACTTCTCGTTTAAAGAAAAATATAGAGAGACATCCATGGATAAAATCCGTCACCCTAAAAAAGAAATTTCCTCGTACACTATATATCAATGCAGAAAGGGAGGAGGTGTCTGCAATTGTAATTTTAGGAGGCAGGTCGTATTTTATGGATAAAGAAGGGTTTATATTTAAAGAGGTTGAAAGAAGTGATTGCATTGATTCTCCCGCAGTAACCGGCCTAAGCATGGATAAAATTAAAAACGGTAAATTTCTGAAAATTGCCGCCTCATTATTAAATATAATCCGCATTGAAGACAGACTATTATCATTAAGGGAATTGTCAGAGATTCATATTGATAATTATGGGGCAATTACTGTTTACTTCAATAAATTGCCATTAAAAATATTTGTGGGAAAAGAGGCGTTTAAGAGAAAAATAAATCTGTTAGAACATATTATGAAAAATCTCGAGGATAATCATCAACTCTATCGAATTACGTCTATAGATTTGGATTATAGCGATAGAGCTGTTGTCGCGTTTAATGAAAAGGTGATTTAAAGATTTACCGAATAGTAGTTTTTTTCCTCTCTTTTTAGAGAGTTAACTGTATAACCAATGGCAGTACAAACAAGGAGGGTTGATTATGATGGAGGAATTGGTAGTTGGCCTTGATATCGGCACGAGCAAAATTTGTGCAGTAGTTGGCGAAGTGAGGGCTGATGGCATAGTTGAAATTATAGGAATGGGCTCTCACCCATCTGTCGGCCTTAGGAAGGGCGTAGTCGTTAATATAGATAATACGGTAAATAGCATCAAAGAGGCCGTAGAAGAAGCGGAGACTATGGCTGGATGTGAGATCAGCTCGGTGTTTGCTGGAATTGCAGGAGGGCATGTAAAGGGTTTTAACAGCCACGGAGTTATAGCCTTAAAGAACAGGGAGGTAGGTAAACGTGACATAGAGAGGGTGATTGATGCGGCAAGGGCAGTTGCAATACCCATGGACAGAGAGGTCATACATACCCTGCCCCAGGAATTTATCGTTGATGACCAGGCAGGTATTAGTGACCCTGCAGGCATGTCTGGTGTTCGCCTTGAAGTGAAGGTTCATATTGTAACTGGTGCGGTTACATCAGCTCAAAATATTATTAGATGTGCAAACAGGGCAGGTCTGGACGTTTATGATATTGTTCTTGAATCCCTTGCATCGAGCGAGGCTGTACTTACAGATGAAGAAAGAAATCTAGGTGTTGCATTAGTAGACTTTGGAGGTGGTACGACGGATCTGGCAATATTTTCCCAAGGCTCTATTAAACATACATCTGTTCTGGCCTTAGGCGGTGATAATCTAACAAACGATGTGGCTATTGGTATCAGAACGCCCTTTAAAGAAGCGGAAAAGATTAAGATAAAGTACGGGAGTGCCCTTAGTTCACTAATTGGAAAGGATGAAACTATTGAGGTCCCCAGCGTAGGCGGAGGGAAGCCAAGAGTTATAAGCAGGGAATTGCTTGGAGAGATCTTAGAGCTTAGGGTAGTAGAAGTTTTCGAGCTTATCCAACAGGAAATGATCAAGTCAGGCTATGACGATCTGGTAATCTCCGGTGTCGTTGTTACCGGTGGCTCTTCCCTTCTTCCAGGGGTTCCGGAAATTGTGGAACAGGTTTTCAATATGCCGTCCAGGATTGGCTATCCCATTAATATTGGAGGGCTAAAGGATATTATTAATAGCCCGATGTACGCAACGGCAGTTGGTTTGGTGCTCCGTGGAGTAAATTCACAACAGAGAGAAAAGAAATTCAGGATAAGGGATACAAATATATTTAACAAGGTTATATCGAGAATGAGCAAATGGTTTATTAATGGGGATTAAACAAGAATTTAAAGAAAGGGGGAAATTATGAGATATGAATTTGTTGAAGCCAATCCAAGCGCCAGGATAAAGGTTTTTGGCGTTGGAGGCGCAGGAAACAATGCAATTAATAATATGATTGCTGTCGGGCTTAAGGGGGTAGACTTTATTAGTGCAAATACCGATAAACAGGCCCTTGATGTAAGCTCTTGCCTGAATAAGCTGCAATTAGGCGCAAATATGACCCATGGGCTGGGATCCGGCGCAGACCCGGAGAAAGGGGCGATGGCTGCAGAGGAAAGCGTAGAGGTAATTAGGGCTGCTGCAGAAGATGCGGATATGGTTTTTATAACCGCAGGTATGGGAGGAGGAACAGGCACAGGGTCGTCTCCAGTAATTGCCAGGGAAAGCAAGAATCTCGGGGCCCTTACAGTAGGGGTTGTGACAAAGCCCTTTGATTTTGAGGGTGAAAAGAGAATGAAAACAGCTATGCTTGGCATTGAGGAGTTGAAAAAAGAGGTTGACACCCTGCTCATTATTCCTAATCAAAGACTAAAGGCGATGGGGAATAAAGATACTTCTTTTTTAGAGCTTATGAAAAAGGCTGATGATGTTCTGCTATATGCTGTTAAGGGGATATCCGATCTCATTATGATTCCCGGGTTTATAAACCTTGATTTTGCCGATGTTAGAAAAGTTATGGAGAAAATGGGGACTGCTATAATGGGCACAGGTATAGCCAGCGGCGAAAATAAGGCCATTGAAGCCGCTCAAATGGCCATTAATAGCCCGTTGTTAGAGGACATCTCAATTGATCAGGCAAAGGGTGTGCTTATCAACATTACAGGCTCTACCAAGATGAGTATGGATGAAATAAGTGAGGCATCAACATTCATAAAAGATGAAGTTCATGCCGACGCAGAGATTATATGGGGAATGGTATTTGATGAGACTATGGGCGATGAGATACGCATAACGGTCATTGCCACCGGTATTGGAGACAAGAAGGAAAGAAAGGTTATTAACTTGCGTGGTATTATTTCTGAAGATGCAAAAGAAGACTGGCATTCAATGGCAAAAGAGGATCTTGATAAGCCAACATTCCAGAGACGGTTAGCTAATGATGACAAATATCAGCAGAGCCCGGATTTAAACCCTGCTAAGAAGGGGATATTCCATAGGGTTTTTCAGAAGGAAGATCTTGATTATCCTACATTTTTAAGGAAGCAAGCAGATTGATGGACAAGATAACCACTCTCCACAGGAAAAGACTGTCGCAGGAGAGAGGGGTAATAAAAAAGGATTGGGGTGGTAAACTATCTGTAGCCCTGATTTATCCGAACAATTACTCCATTGGAATGTCCAACCTTGGCTTCCAGGCAATCTATGGAATACTGAATGATAATACTAATATAGTATCAGAGAGGGTATTTTTGCCTGATGCAGAAGAGTTATCTATTTATAAAATGAGAAAACCTCCTATTCTTTCTTTAGAATCGCAGGCCCCTCTCACAAAATTTGATATTTTAGCGTTTTCCATTTCCTTTGAAAATGATTATCTAAATATCCTTTCCATACTTGATTTGAGCAAGATTCCTGTTTTGAGTAAAGACAGGGAAGAAGGTTACCCTTTAATTATAGCAGGTGGCGCAACAACCTTTATGAATCCTGAGCCCCTTGCCGATGTTATAGATTGTTTTTTAATTGGAGAGGGTGAGGTGATTTTGGATAAATTTCTTGATGCCTACATTGGTCTCCAGTTGTATGAGGCTAAAAAAAGGGAGGCTCTCGAGACGCTTGCAAGGGATGTAACCGGCGTTTACTGTCCTTCTCTCTTTCACGTAGAATATAATTCAGAGGGATTAATAGCATCTTTTGAACCTCTAATATCCTCTTTGCCCCCTAAAGTGAAGGTCGTAAGAAACATACCATTTAAAGGGCCGATGCTGCGGTCAAGGATAGTAACCCCCCTTACGGAATTTTCCGATACTATTCTTGTGGAATTGAACCGTGGTTGTGGTTATTCTTGCAGATTTTGTGCTGCCGGGTATTTCTATAGACCGCCTAGAATGTTAGGAAAAGAACTTGTAATTGAGTCATTAAAGGAAATTTTGACTGAGAATTTTAGGATAGGCCTTATAAGTCCATCAATATCTGATGTGCCGGGGATAGAAGATATAACCGGTTTTATTATTGAAAAAGGTGGAAGTTTTTCCGTATCTTCCATGAGGGCGGATTCATTGACGGAAGGACTAATGGAAAATCTAAAGAAAAATGGTCAGAGAACCATTACTATGGCTCCAGAGGCTGGTAGCGAACGTTTAAGGAGGGTTATCAACAAAAAGGTTACCATTGAGGAAATTATTGATGCCATTATACTTATCACTAAGACAGGATTTTTTCATATAAAGCTTTATTTTATGATTGGCCTTCCAACTGAGACAAGGGAGGATATAAAGGCTATTGTTAGCATGGTTAAATCCATACGTCACAACATAATAAAGGAAAGCCGACACAGGAAACGGATTGGTAGAATAAGGCTAAGCGTTAATTGTTTTATTCCAAAGCCGTTTACGCCTTTTCAGTGGTTACCAATGGATACAGTTGAATCTCTTAAGGAAAAACAAAGATTATTAAAAAAGGACTTATCAGGGCAGGGTGGTATCAGTGTCAGTTTTGATATACCAAAATGGTCCTATATCCAGACCTTGCTTTCCATGGGTGACAGGCGTGTTGGAAAGATGCTCTTAACAACATATAAAAATGGAGGCAATTGGAAACAAACACTGAGATCCTCAGATGTCAATCCGGATTTCTTTGTATATAGGGATAAGGATCTCAATGAAAGACTTCCATGGGATTTTATTGATAATAAAGTAAAAAAATCTTTCCTTCAGGAGGAATATGATCTTGCATTTTCCTCTATAGAATCTCCAGCCTGTCGTGTTGGAAAGTGTACCAGGTGTGGTGTCTGCGAATAATGCCAACTTTGAATAGTTACATTTTGTTGTAATAGTTCAGCTATTTTTAGACAGGATAAACAGGATTGACATGATATTTTTTTCATCCTGTTGATTTGTTATTTTAAATCCTTGATTTTACGTTTAATCTCAACTTTCATTTCCCCAAAATTAAGAATAAGGCCTACAGGTTTTCCTGTAGCAACAAGGTAATTAACCACTTGTACCTCATGTGCCTTGATAATTCGTCTTACTGACTTCAGTTCCAAAATAATCGTATCATCAACTATAATATCAGGTACAAATTCGCCTACAATTTCATTTTCATAATAGACTGTAATAGCTTTTTGTGATTCTGCACTAAGCCCTGCTTTACGCAGTTCTATAAGCATACATCTCTCATAAACACCCTCAAGAAAACCAAATCCCATTCTATTGTAAACACGATAAGCACAGCCGATAATTGTTTCTGTCAGGTCTTTATATTCCATATTACCTCCTTGAGGTTGTGATAAACAGTTTTGATTAACTGGATTTATATCATGTCTATCCTGTTATCCTGTCAAATATATTTTCTCCGGTGAACGCTTACAATATTTTATGATTCAAGAAACGCCTTGTAGCCTTTATATGTCATGTAAATATCCCCCTTGTGGGCTATTTCGAATGGAGAGTGCATAGAGAGGACCGCGGGACCGCAGTCTATAACCTCCATTCCATAAACGGCGAGAAATTTTGCTACTGTTCCTCCACCGCCTTCGTCAATTTTTCCAAGCTCTCCGGTCTGCCACACTACTTTACTCTTTGTAAAAAGATTCCTGAGCCAACCTACATACTCTGCGTTTGCGTCATTGGCGCTATATTTTCCGCCCGATCCGGTGAATTTTGTTAAGCAAAGACCATACCCAAGACGGGCAGCATTTCTTTTCTCATGAACATCCTGGAAGTCCGGATCAAGGGCGCCATTTACATCCGCTGACAAGGCCCTTGATTTCATTAAGATTTTGTGAATATCATGATAACGGGGTTCTTTATTGTTGGATATCATAATGTCTGCCAAAACACTTTCTAAAAATCTTGATTTAGCGCCTGTTGCCCCGTCGCTGCCTATCTCTTCTTTATCAAAAAAGAGCGCAAGGGTTGTCTTGTTTGGGTTTTTTATGTCCATTATAGCCTTCATGCTGGTAAATACACATGAGCGATCATCATGACCATAGGACCCTGTAAGTCCTCTGTCCCATCCAACATCTCGTGCCGTTCCAGCCGGAACAACCTCAATCTCGGCGCTTATAAAATCCTCCTCAACAAGTCCAAACTTTTCATTTAAGAGAATGAGCACTGCCAGTTTAAACCGCTCTTTTGTATCTTTATCATCAAAAGGCAGGGATCCAACTATGAGATTTAATTTTTCCCCAACAAATGCATCTGAAACCTTTTTATCGTCTTGGACTTTTTTTGACAGGTGCGGGAGGATATCCGCTATAGTAAACACTGGGTCAGAGTCATCCTCTCCTACGACAATATCCAAAAAGCTCCCGTTTGAAAGGATTATCCTCCCATGAATCGCAAGCGGTCTGGTGAGCCATTGAAATTTTTTTATGCCGCCGTAGTAATGTGTCTTCATGAAGGCTAAGTCAATATCCTCATAAAGGGGGTTTTGCTTAAGGTCCAGCCTTGGCGAGTCTAAATGACTTACAATTATGTTTATGCCTTCATCTATTTCCCTTTTTCCGGAGATAGACAGGGCGATTGATTTCCCTTGAAATGTCTTTATGAATTTTTTGGGGTTATTTTTCCCTGGATCTGTTGAAAAATTATTTTCAAGGGCAATCCTGGTTATTTCACTAACCGCCTCTCTTTCTGTTTTAGCCTTATTTAAAAAATTTTGATATTCTTTGTCAAAATTAAAAGCTATTTCCTTTTCTTTTTTATCTATCTCATCCCAAACAAGTTTGGGCTTGGAGATCAGCATTTTGCTTATTTTTTCTATCTCAGCTTTTTTCATTATTTTATTCACCTTTTTTTAGACTACCTGTTATTTGGTTAATGTTGTATATCTTTTCTCTCAAACAATAATCATAAAGGCCATGAGCTACTTCTACTGCTGCCCTTGGATTAACAAAAGTTCCTGTACCTACCTGGATCGCACTTGCACCTACTATAAGAAATTCAAGTGCGTCCTTATAATCCATAATACCCCCCAGACCGATTACAGGAATTTTTACCGCAGCTGCTACTTTGTTAACAAGATAGAGGGCTATTGGTTTAATGGCAGGCCCGGATAATCCTCCTACTGTATTTGACAGCTTTGGTCTTCTTGTAGAAACGTCAATGGCCATGCCTAATAAGGTGTTTGTTACTGATACGGCCTGGGCCCCTGCAGATTCGACTGCCATGGCTATTATTGATATATCAGTTACATTAGGGGTTAGTTTTACTATTACCGGCTTGGTCGTGTTATTTTTTACACGTTCCGTTACCGTGGCGGCAGTATAGGCATCTGTGCCAAAGCTCATCCCTCCCTTTTCAACGTTAGGGCATGATATATTTACCTCTAAAGCGGCGATTCTTTCAGTATTTTCTATTATTCTTGCTATCTCAGCATATTCTCTCACAGTATGCCCATATATATTTGCAATAATAGGGGCGCTAATTTTTTGAAGAGCTGGTAGTTTTTCTTTTATAAAGGCATTTACCCCAATATTGGCAAGGCCGATAGAATTTAAGAGTCCACAGGGTGTTTCTACAATCCTTGGAGGCGGATTACCAGGTATAGGTTTTAGAGAAAGACCCTTAACTATGATGGCCCCTAAAGATGAGGGGTTTAATAGTGGCTCAAGTTCATTGCCATACCCGAATGTTCCTGATGCAGTAATAACGGGGTTTTTTAAAACAAGCCCACCTATATCTACTGACATGTCAGGTAATTCAGACACTATAGGGTCTCCCAGTCTATCATTTCAGCTAAAAATACCGGACCGTCCTGGCACACATAATAATATGGTTTATCAATATTATTGACCTTGACGGCGCAGCCCTGGCATAGACCGAGGCCGCATGCCATATGGGACTCCAAAGAGACATAGCACCTGAGATTAAGTGAAATTGCCTTCAGAGAAATTCTTTTTAACATGTCAACCGGCCCGCAGGCATAGATCAGGGGTATCTTATTTGATTCTTGGTCGAGGTATTGATCTAACAGGTCAGTAACCATACCCTTTGTGCCTAAGGAACCATCATCTGTTGCAAGAGATAAATCTATGCCGAGGTCTGTCAATTCATTCAAAAGAATTGTTTCCTGAGACGTAGAAAAACCAAGAAACATTTTTATTTCATGTTGATAAAGATTAATCAATGATTGGGTTAGAAAAAAAAGGGGAGCTATGCCCATTCCACCAGCTACAAGCAACGGTCTTTGATTTTTTTCCGGCAGGGGAAAACCTTTTCCTAATGGCCCTATAACTGAAATAGGGTCACCTTCCTTTAAAAGGGATAAAAGGGACGTTCCTTTCCCAACTGTTTTATATAAGATCAGCAAATTATCATTATCCTGAACGCTGTGGATAGAAAAAGGCCTGGCTAACAGGGGGTCCTTTTGTGTTCCAATCAAATGGACCATTAAAAACTGGCCAGGCTTGGCAAATGATGCCAGATCATTAGAGCAGAATCCCATAAGCCATATATTATGTGCTATCTGTCTATTAAAATTTATGTATGTTATTTCTTGAAACATCTTAGATGTGTTTTCTATTAATGATAGGATTCATTATGGTGGCGAGGGTTATTATATATTATAATGAGTGTTTATAAAGGTTAGATTAGAGTCTGAAAAATTAAAGAACCTTGGTTGCGCGTCCTTCTTTGAACAGGAAAGTGACGGTTTCTCAGGCAAAAAAGGTTATGAGCCAGATTTATTCGTGATGCAGATCAAGTTATTTACCGCTGCTTCCTTCCGGATCTGACGGGATTCATAATAATCTGTCACACGAGGTCCAGCCTCTTTAATGCTTGAAAAAATCAGTCCCAAATCCTTGTTTCTCAGAAAGGATTTTCAACCCCGCATAAGCGGATTTCGGGCTACAGGGCACCGCTAACTCCCCATCTATCGCAACCAAGGAATATCCTTGATTATATTTTATCTACTCTTTCCTTTAACTCTCTTCCTACTTTAAAAAATGGCAGTCTTTTACCCTTAACACTTATTTTTTTGCCTGTTTTAGGATTTCTCCCATCATAACCGTCATATTGTTTAATCTTAAAACTCCCTAAACCTCGAATCTCTACCCTGTCATCATTTAAAAGGGATTTTTCCATTTCTTTAAAAAAGGTATTTACAATATCTTCTGCCACCCTTATTGTGAGATTTTCAGTTTTAGCCAATGCTGTTATTAATTGAGATTTGTTCATAATGTCCCCTGATTAAAAGAAGGATAATTATTAAAAGAATAGAGCCTTTATAATATAATAGTTCAAAAATACAACAATTTATTGAAAAATGATACCCTTAGTTATTATGCTTCTCTGTCTGATTTGTACTGAAACTATATAATCAAGTCAAGAAAAAATAGCTAATCTATTTATATTATGGAATTATTTTAAACCTTAAGGTTTTTAACACTTTTCCCAATGGCCCTACTACATCAACATGCCAATCACCAGTTTCATGGATTTGGATCTTTTTTGAACTATAAGTTCGCCATTTGGAGGATTTTACCGGCAGTTTAATCTCTGCCCTTTTTAGGTCTCCAAAATACCAAATATAGGATATTTCTGTGTGGTTTTTATCGGTTATTACCTTTGTAAAACAGTAGAGTTTTCCTACTGAGGCTGCAAAGGTATCCCCAATGCCTAATGGTTTTCTATTAATTACACCCCTGCAAATGTTAGCTTCTTCAACAACTATAGAGTTGCTCTCCTGCGCACAGGTTTCAGCCGGCAGCAGAAGGGGTATACCAGTTAAAATGCAAAAAATGATGATATACAAAGATAGCTTTTTCATTAAACCTCCCACTTTGTTATAAAGGAATTTATTTTTAAAAAGGTTCAACCTGTGCGGTTAGCTTTTAGTCCCGCCTGAAGCGGGATTAGGTTTTGGATAAAACTGTTCAATATCCTCTTTACCTAATTTAGCTGTTGATTAAGTT
>CAYSWP010000004.1:0-22590 GCA_964434795.1 uncultured Desulfobacteraceae bacterium
TGCCTTTATTCCATTAATCTGGTTAGGTGCCAGGGTTTTTGAATAGGATACCTTTTTTCCATGATTTCCTTTATTTTTCTGGAAAGTCCATTCAGATTGAATGGCTTTTGGATGAAGCCGCTACAGCCACGGTCCAATATTTCCTGGGCTTGGCCGCTCAGGCTGTAACCGCTCGAAAGGATAACTTTTATGTCAGGGTTTATTTCCTTCAGGCGATCAAAGGTCTTGCCTCCACTCATCTCAGGCATAATCATATCCAGTATTACAATATCTATGTTGTTTTTCTCTTTCTGGTAAATTTTTACGGCCTTTTCCCCGCTATTTACATCCAGCACCTTGTACCCAAGCGCCTCAAGCATGGACTTGTTAACTTCAAGAATCATATCTTCGTCATCTACAAGCAGGATATTTCCTGTGCCTGTAGAAATTTTTTCTGAAGTTTTTTTCTCTTCCGAAACATGTTTTTCAGAGGCAGGAAGATATATATTAAATGTGCTTCCATGGCCTTTTTCACTGTAAACAGTTATTATTCCACCATGATTTTTAACTATACCATAGGCAGAGGCCAGACCAAGGCCAGTTCCCCTACCTATCTCCTTGGTTGTGAAAAATGGATCAAATACCCGCTGTCTTGTAATCTCATCCATCCCCACACCATTATCTGTCACAGAAATCTTTACATACCTGCCTGGTTTCAGATTTTGTAAATTCGTATAACTTTCATCAAGCATAACATTTTGGGTTTGGATAGAAAGTTCTCCTCCCTCCGGCATTGCCTGCCAGGCATTTACAAACAGGTTAAGCAATACCTGTTCAATCTGATTTTGATCTGTTTCCACCGCCCATAGTCCTGGTTGGAAATTATACTGTATGCTGATCTCCTTTTTTGTTTGGCCAAACATGCTGACGCTTCGCTCAACAAGTTTATTAAGATCAGTAAGTTTCACCTCATATTTACCGCCACGGGCAAAGCCAAGAAGTTGTTTTGTAAGATCGGCAGCGCTCTCGACATTCTTTTCGATTCCCTTGAGGTGTTTGAAATAGGGTTTGGAATAATCTTTATCCATAAGCATCAGAGAGACCCGTCCCTGGATGCCCATAAGAATATTATTGAAGTTGTGCGCAATTCCTCCGGCCAGCACCCCAATGCCCTCCAGTTTCTGGGCCCGCAATATTTGCTCTTGGAATTGCTTTTTCTCTTTTTCTTTTTCGAGTAATTCAAACTCAGACGCCACCATCTGGCCTGCAGTCTCGACCAGGTTTATATCCAATTCACTAAATGATCTCTCTTTGCCAAAAGCATTGACTATGCCAATAACACTTCCTGAATGGTCGTTTATCGGCAACCCCAGATAACTGCCTATATTGATGTTGTTATTGTGAATACAGTTCGCCAGAAGGGGATGCCTATATGCCCCTGAAGGGATGACAATGGGTTGATTTTCATTGACAATTTGCCGGCATGGTAGACCCTCTGCAGAATAGAGGGTTTTAAAATTTTGATTTTCATGTTGAGAAAAGGAGACAGCATGAAAGGAACTATCATTGCGCTGGAACCTCACAATCAATACGTCGAGAGCCAGCGCTTTTGATATGGCATTAGCGATGTGATCAAAAAAGGCTTCTCCCCGGTTGGTGATTGCAATGTGATAGAAATTTTCAATCCACTTGCTCCTCTCCTCTAAGGATTTTCTCATACTGGCTATGCTGGAACTCAGGAATTCGAACTCATAGATTCCCTTATAATCAGGAGAATCACCTTTGCGTATGGCCGTTATAATCCGGTTAAGAGGATTTCGAAGCAAACGTTCCAGAATAAATAGAAGGATGATAGTGCTAAATAGTAGGAGAATACTGGTAACAATATAGGCTACATTTACGCGTCTTATCAAAGGGGTATATTGTGCCGTGTCTTTAATCAGATCTACACTCCAACCCCAGGGTCTGAAATCGAAATGAGATAGATAGTATGACTTGCCATTAAAATGTATGTTTGATGACAAGACTTTAAGGTTAAGACTGTTTAAATGCGCTTTAAGTGAAGGAGGGATTTTCTCCAGGAGAAATTCACCTTGCTTATTATCATGCACCTGGCATTCTATAAGGTTCGACCCTGCATAATCCTCTATTGCGCCGATAGTCAGCGCCTTTTTGATCCTGACTGCCTTATTATTATAAAGCTGACCACTTCGCATAAGTTCTGTGAAGTTGTGGTCACAGATGTCGTAAACTTCACTTGAGGTCCTTTTTAAGGCTTCGTTGATCTGCAGGTCGGCAAATTCCGACACTGCCTGTAGCACAAAAAAATATAGACCGGCCCCGAGCAGGCAGATAACAGCTACCACTGGGATAACCATTTGAATAGGCAGACTTCTAACTAAGCGTTTTGTGTATTTTTTTATCAAAATATGGGCTCTGCGGTTTTTATTTCCTTGGGCCAGACAATTTCTTTCTGTCCCTTTTGCCACTGTATGATAAATGTGCTCTGGCGAATTTGTTTGCCAGTGCTATTTAACCCAAATCGTCCAATGATGGTCATTGTATCCAAACGAAATAAGGTGGAACGTACTTTTTCATAATCAATGCTGCCTGCTTCTTTCACGGCCTCTTGCAAGACCTGTCCTGCTGCATAAGCCAGGCCGGCGTGATATCCCGGGGTTTCCCCAAATGCTTTGACAAATTCCCTTTTAAATGTTTGTGCCCCTGGATAATTGGCTTTGGGCTCCCAGAGAGAGGTTCCAAAAACTAATTCAGATTCAGAACCGCATTTATCGTAAAAGGCTTGAAGGGCAGGTCCAACCGAGGCGTAGTATGCCTTTGGTTGCCATTCAATGCTTTTTAGCGCTTGAGACATGTTTACTGCTTCATTCATGTGTCCGCAAACCATTAACGCCTGGGCGCCCTTTTCTTTTGCTTTTAAAGCAAAAGGCGCCAGATTTTTCTTTCCTTTTTTAAAGACCTCATACATCAATGTGTTAAGTCCGAATCTGTGTGCCCATTTTTTTGAGCTTTTGGCTAGATCTGCGGAAAAGGCATCATCTGCATAAACAATAGCAACTTTGTCAAGATCATTTAAAACAAGCAATTCTAAGAAACCAACCGTAAATTTGCTTGCTGGCGTATATATGCCTATAGCATTACGGAAACCCTTTTCCCACAGTCTGTCAGCTGCTGCACCTGCAATAAGAAGCGGGATATTGTGCTTTTCCGCTATGGGGAGAACAGCTTCAGTGATGAGGCTTGAGTAAGGGCCAAAAAGGAAATCAATGTTGCCTTTTGCAATGAACTGATTGTATAAATGCTTGGCTTGTTCCGGCTCGCTTTTATCATCTTTATAAATAATATGAACGGGCCTTCCTAAAATTCCGCCTGCATTGTTGACATGTTGCTCCCATAACTTAAAACCTTTATAGAGTGCGTCTGACATCACGGCAAATCTACCGGTGAGCCCCAGACTGACACCTATCCTAATAGGTTCCTGTGCTGAAACGGGTGTTTCAAGAAAAAGCAACAAGAAAAATAAGCATAAGACTGGGAGCCTCCACAAGCGGGTTAGTGAAAATGGGGTCAGCAGAAAAAATTGATGTAATGGTTTAAAAGGCAGATTGAACATTAGTTGTTCCTCCTTTTTATTCCATTTATAAGTTATACTAAAGAAAAGATCGGAAAAACTTAATAGCATCGGGACCGTCTATCCCTCGCCATCCTCGGTCCCCAATATCTGTAGTTAGCACTTGTTGAGGTTATAAACAAGATAAATTACAGGAGATTCCTGTTTACCTTTAATAAAGGTCCGGTGACAGATGGGGTATACCCTTTATTGTAGTGGGAAACTGCTAACGAGATAAACAAAATAGTTGCAGCAATTTTTACTTGATTCATAATCTCTGTCTGATAGACTTTAGCCTTGTTTTAATAGGAAACAACAATTACAGATTATTCTAAACTTTAAAAGAAAAAGGTGTACAGATGAAATTTTCTAAATATCATGCCCTTGGAAATGATTACATTGTGGTGAATCCTTCAGATACTGCCGAGGAATTAACAACCGATGAAATCAGATTGATTTGTCATAGGAATTATGGCATCGGATCAGACGGAATTCTTTTTGGACCAATAGAAACGAAGGAATGCGATTTTGCCTTACGTATTTTTAACCCTGATGGGAGCGAGGCAGAGAAAAGCGGTAATGGCTTAAGGATATTTTCTCGTTATCTGTGGGACAACAACTTGGTTAGCGAGAAAAAATTCACTATAAAAACTTTAGGAGGTAAGGTAAGCTGTCAGGTACACAAAATGGGGAAGGGTGTCACTGTTGATATGGGTAGGGTAAGCTTTGATAGCCGATTAATACCAGTTGAAGGGCCACAAAGAGACGTAATAAATGAAAAAATTAACATCAACGGAAGGGATTTATCTTTTTGTGCCGCCACAATAGGAAATCCGCATTGTGTTATCCTTTGCGATGAGGTTTCATCTGAAGAGGCCAAACAGTTAGGTCCAATAATAGAAAAGGAATCTTGTTTTCCTAATAAAACAAATGTACAGTTTATGAAAATTATTGATCGAGGAAACATTCAGATCGAGATCTGGGAAAGAGGAGCAGGGTATACGCTGGCATCAGGCAGCAGTAGTAGCGCAGCAGCAGGTGTCGCCTTCAGGTTAGGTCTATGTGATTCTCGGATAGATGTTCATATGCCTGGGGGTAAAATTGAAATCACCGTGTCAAAGGATTTTTCTATTCTGATGAGAGGGCCCGTTACAAAGATAGGAGACGGAATTATTTCAGATGAAACTTTTACCCAGCCATTGATATAAATTGTAAAGGAAAATATCCTAAAAATCCCGTGATTTCTTCCAAAGCAGGATAATTGTAATAAGCCCCAATGCTGTATTTGGTATCCACATGGCAAAAACAGGGTTCAGTTTACCTGTTTCCCCTAAACTATCAGACCCGGTTAATAAGGTATAATAAAATATAAAAATTCCGATACTTAATGCAATGCCCCAGGATTTGCCCTTCGCTTTCATCATTAGACCGAGGGGAAAGCCGATAATTCCCAGAAGTAAACACGAAAATGGAATAGAAAATTTTCTCTGCAATGTTATTGACAATTTATTATGTTTAACTGTCCCTTTTTTGGTATGTTTAAGGCTATCCCTGAGCTCAGATACGGTCATCTCTTTTCTCCCTTTTCTCTGTGATGAGAATTTACCCATTATGTCGCCCAGCCCTATATTTAGGTAGTAAGATTTAAACTGCAATATTCGGGATACATCTAATTCCTTGCCTATCATAAAGATCGATCCGTCAACGAGATGGAGATTGATAGACATCTGCTGTGAATCGGAATAGATATTTCCCTTTCTTGCTATAATGGTATTGGAAAGATCAGGATCTCTTTCGTCAAATATAAACAAACCCTCCATTGAATGATCTTGAGGTGATACATGATTTGCGTACATAACTATGTTGGGTATGCTGTCATTGAAGACACCCTCTTTTATCCCTATGCTTGTGTTTGATCTGGCTACCTCAAATAGAAGACGGGCAAGGGAATGATTGCTTACTGGAATAAGGTAAATGGATGTAAGAAAGGCTAAGATACAACTGATGATGGAGAAGGTTAATACAGGCGGTATTAACTGAGACACACTGACGCCGGATGACTTTAAGGCTATTATCTCATTATCTTCATTGAGCCTTGAAAAGGCAATGGTTGAAGACAGGAGAGTCGCCATAGGCAATGTGTAAAAAAGGACATACGGAAGCGTATAAAGGGTTATTAATATGACATGCGACAGATGTATTCCGTGATTGATCATCCATTCCGTTAATCTCAATATCCTGCCGGCAAGCACAATAAATGAAAAAACCAGAAGGCTGGTTGCAAAATTTGGGACCATTTCGTTAAAGATATATAAATTTAAAATTTTTCTCATAGGTCTCTTAAGGAAAAGGTTTTGAATTATCGTAATTACTCAGGTATCTTGCCGCCAAGACACCAAGTCACGAAGATTATGAAATTATTTTTTGATGTCCCTTTTTACTTCCTTCTTTCTGCGTGAACTCACGCAGAAAGAAGGAAGTAATTTAAAGTCAAAGACTGCATTTTCTTAGACAAGAGGTAAAAACATATATCTATTCTTTCTGGCTTTGTGCCTTTGTGGCTACTTGAACTTTTACGAATTATTAAGATTTAATCAGTTCTGACAGGTTTATATTGTTAAAAAAGCTTCTTTCAAAAGAACATAAGATAACAGTTAAAAGAGAGGAAACGTCAAAGTCGGCGATAGTCTAGTTAAATTTCATAAATTTGCTCTGCTAACAAGGTGAGCGGCAGCGTTCTCGTAGCGAAGCAAAGAAAACCCTGCCCGGCTCAACCTCCGGGTTGGCCTGTATTATTATTTATTGCAATTAAAAAGGGTAACCGTTCACGGTTCAACGTTCAGGGTTCAGGGTTAGGAAAAAAATTGAAATTGGATCCCCGAAATGCTCGTAAAAAATGCGGGTCTTTTAACATCATTGCCAAGTACCATGTTCCAGCTTTGTGGGAACGTGGAAGCAGTCGGTTTTCCGGTACAAAACGCTTACAAAACGGCATATGGTGATGAGGACATAACATTTGAACCCCTGAACCTTTGAACCCGTGAACGGTTGCTAAAAAGGTTTACGTGCTGATACGATTACTGCTTCTCCGATTTCAGCAGCACGTCCGGCAGCCCGCTTCATTTCCTCATATATGGACCCATCCTCAAGACCCGAACATATGCGGGCATCTGCCCCTTTAATTTCCTCCTGGGACAAAAAGCAATAAACAGAATCTCCTTTTTGAAAGTCAGGTTCCAGCACTATGTACGGATCATTATAGTACCGCTCGTGAAATATTTTTCCTGAAGGAATTGTTGTTTTAATATCAGTAAACTGTAATTTCTCCATTCGTGAGATAAGCTCACCGATAGGAATAAAACGTGCCTGCATGGCACGAACTGCTTTCTCAATGTATTTGTAATTCCAGTATACACCAAAATGTGGGTTCAGCTGTTCTTGAGAGCTTGTATTAATCGTCAAAACTCCTCCCGGTTTTAATGCACGTCTACTCTCTCTTAGGAAAATATTCAGATTTGGATAACCCGGTTCGGTATCGAGATGGTGTAAGACCTGATTGACCATATATACATGAAAGCTATCATTAGAAAAGGTGAGACTAAGAATATTTCCGACTTGCAGATAGACATTTGTTGCATTTCCCACTTTTTGCAAAGCTTTCTCGAATCCCTCATCAGAGCCTTCCACCCCAAATATTTCTCTTACATAGTGTCTGATATGGTCTATATAAGCTCCTGTGCCGAACCCACCCTCCAAAACTTTTTGTTTTTCAATAGGTATATCGGTTTGTTCAAAAATTTGCAGGAGTTCTCGCAGACCATTTGGTTGGCGCTCTTGATCATACATTGTAAACGCCTCGTTATAATTGCAATAGGCAGAGATATTTCTTTTAATCTTTTCTTTCACATGATTCTCTTTCGGAATACTTTCACAGGTTATCAACGGTATATAAATCCTACCCTGCCTGCACAGGCAGGGTAGGTATCTAAACTCGAAATTCTAAACAATATCAAAACTCTAATACTAAATAACCAAAACATCTCCTGCACTTATACAATATTTGTGGTCAATTTGATATATTTTGGATTTGGAACTTTTGTCATTCGTATTTTTTTGGCCTGCATGCGTGCGTCGCACAGGCAGGCTCAGATAGGTATTTCCTGCTTAGAATTTACTGAAAATCAAATGAACAAATAGGTTCCATTAATTAAACGGGTTAACACCATAAATGACATAGTCCTGCAGTTGAAAGGTAGGTTAGATTAAAACCTGCCTTTTGTCAATGTAACATAAATGTACTTTTAATTGCTATCTGCTGTTAGATGATAAGCTAACATTGTAAAAATTTTGATAGAAAACTGTTAAAAAGTAAGAAATATTATAGTTTTTTATAAAAATATTATAAACTGGAAAGAAAAAGCTTGACGAGATAAAAATTATATTGTTTAATTTAACATATTTTATTTGAATTAATGCATTGACTTTATGTTATATTAATACTGTTTAAACAGAAAAGGAGATTTGACATGAATATAGAGCAAAAAAAGACCATGAATAAAATTTCGAGGGAGATAGGAAAATCTAAAAAAATTGCCTTGACAAATATGGACTGGCTTTTAAAAAATATGCACCCGTATTTTTTTATCACCTTTGGTCCTGAAAAAAATGCACTCTTTAACCTCTGCGCAAACCTGCACACCCTTGGAGAAAATAGACAGCTTCTTTTGCGAGACACCTATGAAAAACTTATCGTAGCAACCGTGAACAGACCCGGCACGTTGTTTAAGACCCTGGATTCCATTAAAGGCAAAGATATTATGTATGCAGAAATGATTCACTCTGATCAATTCCTGCCAAGCCAGGATGGGGAGCTTGAGCTTCAGAAATTTCACTTTAGAATTGGCAGAGAAGAACAGAAGCCATCTTTATTTTTCAGAGGAAAGGGATTGGTTAGAAAAGAGCTTCAAGGAAAATACCCTGAATTCCAGTTCAGGGAGTTTGATCATATCTTTAATGTCTTTTTTAAAAACAACAGGGACTATGTTACCCTGTCTCCCCCTCTGAGGGTTGCAAGGGCAATGTGGCTCTATCAATCCGCCATTCGCCAGGGCGGAGCATTTTTAGATGTTGAGCCTACAAAAAACGAAAAGGGACAAGATGAGACAAGACTTGTTTTTTCGGTAATCAATCCCCTGTTTGAGGGATACCTTGGGGAACTAATTGAAATTTTTTATAGACTGAACATAGCCACTCAAAGAAATTATACTGTGGAGATAGAAGACAATGAACAGCGTATGACAATTTTATCGGCCTATATTACTACAAGGGATGGAAAACTTATACAAAAAGATATGCCTATCTATTCAGCCTTAGAGTCTGAGTTGTACAATACAAAGCTTATTAATATAAAAGACAGGACTTATTATGAGCTGGTTATGGATAAGGTTTTGACAGGCCCGGAAGGAAGCCTTTTGAGCGCCATCACTACCTTTGTCCACACAAATATGGCCCATAGCTCTCCCTACAGGTTTGACTGGGAGGAGACCCAGGAAGCCTTTTTTAGCCATCTCCGGTTAACAAAGGAATTGATAGATTTATTTTTTAAAAAATTTAAACCCGATTCTAAAAAACCTGTTGATAAAAAGGACCTGGAGCAAGAATATGACAGGCTGCAGTCCATTATTGATGAATATAACACAGGTCATTCATTTCTCGATGAAACACGAAAGATTATGTTTAATGCGGCATTGCTTTTTATAAAATATACGCTAAAGACAAATTTCTTTGTTAAATATAAAAAAGCGCTCTCTTTCAGGATTAACCCCCATTACATGGAATATCTGCCCCAGGAAATCAGGGATAATTTACCCCCAGACCTGCCATTCAGGATTACCTTTTTCTACCATCGCCATGGTTCCGGCTATCATTTTGGATTTTCTGATATTGCAAGGGGCGGGTTCAGGACGATCATTGCAAAAGGAAAAGATGATTTTGTCTCTGCTATGGAAACTATTTTTAAGGAGGCCATGGTTCTTGCCCATACACAGCACCTGAAAAATAAGGATATTTATCAGGGCGGCTCCAAATTGGCCGTTGTTATGAAGGCCTTTGACCTTAAAGATGACAAAAATGTAACAAACAGACTTTACAATCTCCAGAGGGGTATAATAAATGCCTTTTTAGATATATATGTAACACATGACGGCAAACCTATAGATCCTCTGGTAGTGGATTACTATGGAGAAGATGAGCCCGTAGAAATTGGGCCTGATGAGAATATGCATGATTCCATGATCGAATACATGGCAAATCGGGCCATTGAGCGTGAATACATCCTGGGAAGCGGAATTATTTCAAGCAAAAAAATAGGTATTAACCATAAAGAGTATGGCGTAACATCTCTGGGGGTCTGGAAATTCGTGGAACAGTCCCTGAGGGAACAGGGTATTGACCCTAAAGCCGACCCATTCAGCGTTAAGATAACAGGTGGCCCCTATGGGGATGTGGCTGGAAATGAGTTGAAGATATTATTGAAGAACTGCCCAAATGTTCGGATAACGTCAATTACAGACATTTCCGGCGCCTTATATGATCCAACGGGCATAAACAAGGAGGAACTCAACAAACTCATCCATAAAAAGGATATAGATAGTTTCCCTCCGGATAAGCTTAATGAAGGCGCTTTTCTGCTTTACTCCAGGGAGCGTAAGAGAGATGGTTTGATTGACCGCTTTAAGAAGGTTGTGAGAAATACGAAGGGTGTCCAGGAAGAATGGGTGTCGTCTGATGATTTTCATGCAGAGTTTGAAAATCTTATATTTTCTCACTATACGGATGTCTTTATACCATGTGGAGGACGTCCTGAGACCATTAATGATGATAACTGGGAGAGACTTTTTGATAAAGACCGGAACCCAACAACAAAGGCAATCATTGAGGGAGCAAATTCATTTATATCACCAGGCGCCAGGGAAAAAATACAGAGGAAAGGCATTGTAATACTCAAGGATTCATCTGCAAACAAATGCGGCGTTATCTGCTCCTCTTACGAGATAATCGGCGGATTGCTGATGAATGATAAGGAATTCTTGAATCACAAGAGCGCCTATGTAAAGGATGTTCTTTCTATCCTTGAAAAACGGGCAGTAGATGAGGCAAAGGTGATTTTTCAACGATACAACCATCCTCAAAATGAATTATTATATACAGAGATCAGCAATGAGATCAGTTATGAAATAAATGAACTCACAGACCGGATTTTTGAATATCTGATTGCTCATCCTGAGAGCCTGTCCAAGGCCTATTATAAAAAACTGCTTCTCGTACACCTCCCTGATTTTGTTCAGAAGAGGAAAAAATTCAGGGATAGGGTAAAGAACCTACCCTTTAAATACAGGGCTGCTATTGTTTCTACTGAGATTGCCACAAGAAGTATTTACAGTGGTGGATTTGATGTCCCCTTTGAGGAAAAACTGAAGCAATTTGCAAGGCGTTGCTGCAGTTGATAGATAAACAGTCTTGTCCATACTGACAAATGCCTGGCAAGGCACCCCCGCGCCCCTTTCCTTTTAAGGAAAGGGGCGCTTTATTCTTGTTTAACCTGAATTTTATGCTATATTAATTACATTAAGCAATAATCTCATTGAAAGGGAATAAAATATGATTCTAATCATTGACTTTGGCTCCCAGTATAATCAGTTGATAACAAGAAGGGTCAGAGAGCACCATGTCTACTGCGAGATAGAACCACCTGATATAACACTGTCTTCTATTAAGGCCTTATCCCCACAAGGAATAATACTCTCAGGAGGTCCGGCAAGCATATACGAAAAAAACAGCCCTAAGGCAGATGCCGGAATTTTCAATCTCAACATACCAGTGCTTGGAATATGTTACGGAATGCATTTCATGATAAAAAGTCTGGGTGGAGAGGTAGAAGGAACGGATAAAAGAGAGTATGGGCTGGCTGACCTTAAAATCACAGATCAGGGAGATATCTTTCACGGAGTCAATGACAAGACACCTTGCTGGATGAGTCATGGTGATTCTGTCTCACAATTGCCGGATGGATTTAATATAATTGCTTCTACGGAAAATACCAGGATTTCGGCAGTTGCTAATAACGGTAAAAGGTTTTATGGGTTACAATTTCACCCTGAAGTGGCACATACACCTGAAGGGAAAAAAATGCTTGGCAATTTTCTCTTCAATATATGTGGATGCAAAAAGTCATGGACCATGAAATCTTTTGTCCGAAAGGCCACAGAAGAAATAAAAACAGAGGTGGGAGATAAAAAGGTTATTTTAGGGCTTAGCGGCGGGGTAGACTCTTCAGTGGCAACCGCTCTTCTTCACAGGGCCATTGGGAAGCATCTAACCTGTGTTTTTGTTGATAACGGCCTCTTGAGAAAAGATGAGGGTGAGAAGATAAAGAGTTTGTTTAAAAACCATTTCCAGGTTAATTTGAGATATGTCAATGCCGGAAAAAAATTTCTTGACCCATTAAAAGGCGTTGTTGACCCTGAAAAAAAACGAAAAATAATAGGGAAAGCATTCATTGATGTGTTTGAGGCTGAGGCCAAAAAGATTAAAGGGGCAGATTTTTTGGGCCAAGGCACCCTTTATCCAGACTTGATTGAATCCAGATCTGCATTTGGAGGTCCATCAGCAGTCATTAAGTCCCACCATAATGTGGGAGGTCTTCCAAAAAAAATGCACCTCAAACTTATTGAGCCCTTAAAGCACCTTTTTAAAGATGAGGCCCGTATTTTAGGCAAAGAGTTAGGGCTTCCTGATGATATTATACATAGACAGCCGTTTCCAGGGCCTGGTCTGGCAGTGAGAATAATAGGGGAGATAACAGCAAGACGACTTTCTATTTTAAGACAGGCAGATGATATTTTAATCACAGAGATTAAGGCAAATAATTATTACAAGAGACTATGGCAATCCTTTGCTGTTCTGTTACCATTGAAAAGTGTGGGGATAATGGGTGACAAGAGAACCTATGAGCATATTGTAGTTATAAGGGCAGTAACCAGCCTTGATGCCATGACCGCAGACTGGGCAAGGTTGCCCCATGCACTCTTGGCTCGAATCTCAAACCGTATTATCAATGAGGTAAAGGGTATTAACAGGGTGACTTATGACATCAGCTCAAAGCCTCCAAGCACTATTGAATGGGAGTAATAGCAACCAATGATAGCCATTATTGATTATAAGGCGGGAAATCTTGCCAGTGTTGCAAGGGCGATAAACCACCTTGGATTTGAATGTCGAATTACTAATAACCTAAAGGAAATTGCAAGGGCTGAAAAATTAATCTTTCCAGGTGTAGGGTCTGCAGGGCAGGCAATGAAAGATTTAAAAAAAATGGATCTTGATAAGGCAATTTTAGACTATTATAAATCCGGGAGACCATTTTTAGGCATTTGTTTGGGGACACAGGTAATATTAGACGATAGTGAGGAAAATGAGACTGCCTGTCTTGGGCTAATGTCAGGATCTGTAAGGCGTTTTTTCTCACCACTACGCTCAAATAATGGAAACGTCCTAAAGGTTCCCCATATGGGATGGAACGAGGTAGAGCTTAAAACATCTCACCCTGTTTTTGAGGGTGTTGCCCGGGGAAGCGAGTTTTATTTTGTTCACAGTTATTTTCCAGCGCCTAAGAACAAGGACACAATCATCGGAACTACTGATTACGGGATTAATTTTGCCAGCGTTCTGGGTTATAGAAACTTGATAGCAGTACAGTTTCATCCGGAAAAGAGCGGAAAACCAGGATTAACTATACTAAAGAATTTCTGTTTATGGAAGCCATAATTGATGGACTCGTAAAAAGTCCAAAAATTCTCTTTTCCGTCATTCCGGCGAAAGCCGGAATCCAGTAAATTCAATACGTTCTGGATGCCGGATCGGGCCTGCCCCGTACCGGATACGGGGTCCGGCATGACAATTTCTAGACTTTTTACGAGATTGTCTATTTTAAAGCAAATAAATACACCTTCCAAAGGCTTACGATTTTGAACCAGATAATATAAAAAGGGTGAACTAATTGAAATAACGTAATACCTTAACATTTATCACTTCACACTTTTTTGAATTCTGATTTTAGTTTTAAATTTCATTATCTCTATTAGCTGATAAAGACAAAGAAAATGAGAGCTACTATGGATTACCGGATCAGTAAAAAGATTCAACTCCTCATAGAAAAAGGGGTTAGGATTACCAACCCCTCAACCGTGGATATTGGAGAAGAAGTGGAAATAGAAAATATTTCTTCTGACGGTGTGGTTATATACGAAGGATGCAAAATCTATGGTAAAAAAACACTGATTATGTCCAGAGCAAAACTGGGTTATAAAGGACCGGTAACTATAGAGAATTGCCAAATAGGTCCTGATGTGGATCTTAAAGGTGGTTTTTTCTGTAACTCCGTGTTTCTCCAACAGGCAAACATGGCTTATGGAGCTCAGGTAAGGGATGCATGTATCTTAGAAGAGGAGGCTAACGGCGCTCATGTAGTTGGGCTCAAACATACCATACTTTTTCCATTTGTTACATTAGGTAGTCTTGTCAATTTTTGTGACTGCCTTATGGCTGGTGGCACAAGCCGCAGAAATCATAGCGAGGTGGGAAGTTCCTATATTCACTTTAATTACACCCCTAACCAGGATAAGGCAACCGCTTCACTGATTGGTGATGTTCCAAGAGGGGTAATGCTTAATCAAAAACCCATTTTCTTGGGAGGTCAGGGTGGATTGGTTGGACCCTCCCAATTGGGTTATGGAACGGTTATAGCTGCTGGTGTCATTTACAGGGGAGATTTTCCCGAGGGGGGTGGACTTCTGTTTGATGGAGGGGTGAAAAAATCGAATTTGGTTTTTTACCCAGGGCTTTATTTGAAAATTGCAAGACGTACTCTGAATACTATAAACTATATTGCAAACCTTATAGCCCTCAGACATTGGTATCTAAATGTCCGCTACCCGTTTTTTCAGGAAAACCATATGAGCCAAAAATTGTATGAAGGGGCGTTGGAGAAATTGGATATTGCGATTGATGAGAGAATAAATCGTCTCAAGGCCCTGGCCCATAAAATGCCCCAATCTGTTAAACTATATCAAAATATTATTCAAGGAAAAGATGCCCAAGAGACAATAAACCAGGAAAGAGAGTTATTTGATAGATGGAAAGGAATAGAGGATACGCTTTATCTTTTTAGAAAAAAGATTGGTGAGACATCCGAGAGAAATGCCTTTTTGGAAAAGATAGCCAAGGATAGATTGGAAAAAGGGAACGATTATATTGCAGTTATTCAGGGTTTGGACCAAAAATGGAGTGTTATGGGCACCAAGTGGCTTCAAGGTATTGTGGATGAGATAAATAAAAACGTATTGGAAAAAATACCTTCCTTTAAAGATGTTGCCGATAGATTGTAATGGGAAGATACAAAACAGCATGAAAAATGAAGACCAAAAACTTGTAACAATTGGTGGGGGAAGTGGTCAATTCGCACTGCTCTCAGGCTTGAGAGATCTGTATGGAATTAAGATTACCGCTGTGGTTTCAATGGCTGATAGCGGTGGGAGCACGGGCAGGTTACGCGATGAACTTGGAATCCTGCCGCCCGGTGATGTTCTGAAATGCATCCTTGCGCTTTCGCCACATCGCGATATCGCACGAATAATTTTTCTGAAACGGTTTATCCAAGATAGACGTCTACAGGGGCACAACGCAGGAAACATGCTGCTTACAATACTTTCACAGTATACAGGCAGCTTTCCCACAGGTGTGCAGGCGCTTTCTGAAATTTTAGACGCAAAGGGAACTATTTTGCCGGTCACCACAGATAGGGCAACGCTCGTTGCCGAGCTGACCGGGGGAAGGCATATTTATGGAGAAACAGCAATTGATATACCGCGAGGCACACAACGTGAAAAAATTCGGAAGGTCTTCCTCGTTCCTCACCATAGTGATTCAATTTCTGTTTATCCCCCGGTAATTGAGGCGATCAACAGCGCAGACTATATTATTATCGGGCCAGGAGACCTGTTTACAAGCATTATTTCAAACCTTATTGTTCCAGGCGTTAAAGAGGCGCTCCAGGAAACAAGCGCAAAAATTTTGTATATTATCAATATTATGACTAAGTTCGGTGAAACCCACAATTTTTCTGGAATTGATTTTGTTAGAAAGCTTGAGGAATGTATTGGAAGGCAGGTTGATGGAATAATCTATAATGCTGAAAAACCGGACACGAAGCTATTGGCGCAATACGTAGAACAAAAAGCGGAATTTGTTGAAATTAATGAGAGAGACGACTGTTGGGAAAATCGCAAAATCTATGTATCTAACATGCTCGATATTGCCGGCAGTATTGTGCGGCATGACTCAAAAAAGTTAGCATCATTGGTACAGAAAATAATATCACAGAACAGGGAGTAACAATAGAACCAGCAAGGCTCCGTATCCCCGATCCGGAAAGGCCCGGGACGGGAAACTTAATTTCATTGCAAAAGCACTAACAAAAACACTTTTTTAAAGGAGGAAGCAAATGGGAGAACTGTTTGGTACTGATGGGGTAAGAGGTGTGGCAAATGAATACCCCATGACCGCAGAGATGGCCTTAAATATCGGTAGGGCAACCGCTTGTTTATTTAAGAGAAAAGGTCATACCCCCAGAATCATTATCGGGAAAGACACCCGTATCTCTGGATACATGCTTGAAAACGCGCTTGTTTCAGGGATCTGTTCTATGGGCGTAAATGCCCTTTTAGTAGGACCACTCCCCACACCAGGGATTGCCTTTGCAACCAATAGCATGAGGGCTGATGCGGGTATTGTAATATCTGCCTCTCACAACCCCTTTCAGGATAATGGAATTAAAATATTCTCCAACGAGGGCTTCAAGCTACCTGACGAAAAAGAACTGGAAATAGAAAAATTGATTTTTTCTAACCACATGAATACAGTGCATCCGTCCCCCAGAGAATTAGGAAAGGCATATCGCATAGACGATGCCAGGGGTAGGTATATTGTGTTTTTAAAAAACACCTTTCCCAAGGAGCATACCCTGGAAGGGACAAAGGTTGTCCTGGACTGTGCCTATGGAGCTACCTACAGGGTAGCGCCTGATGCATTTTTTGAGTTAGGAGCTGATGTTATCTCGCTCTTTGACAAACCCAATGGGGAAAATATTAACGATCATTGTGGATCACAGTATCCGGAAACCTTGATGGAAGAGGTAGTCAAAGGGAAAGCAGATGTTGGGTTTGCCTTTGATGGAGATGGTGATCGCTGTATTGCAGTTGATGAAAAGGGAGCTGTGCTCACAGGAGATCAAATCATGGCCATTTGTGCGAAGGAGATGAAAAAAGAAGGTAAACTGATCAATAATTTGCTTGTAAGTACAGTTATGAGTAACATAGGGCTTGGCATCGCATTAAAAGAGCTCGGCATAGAAAATGTAATAACACAGGTCGGTGATAGATATGTTTTGGAAGAGATGCAAGCGAAGGGAGCCGTAATTGGCGGCGAAGATTCAGGGCATGTGATCTTTTTGGAGCATCACACCACAGGTGATGGCATTGCAACCGCTTTACAGGTTCTATCTGCCATGAAAAAAACTCAAAAGCCCTTATCTGAGCTTGCGCAAGTTATGAAGGTGTTTCCCCAAAAACTCATTAATGTGGATGTAAAAACCAAGCCTGAACTATCTACCATTCCCGAAATAAGCCAGGCTATTAAGGGCGTTGAAAAGCAACTGGCTGATACAGGGAGGGTTTTGGTTCGGTATTCAGGAACGCAGAACATGTGCAGGGTAATGGTTGAGGCACCTACGAGCGAGGAGACCGAGAAATACTGTCGGCAAATTGCTGATTTGATCCGGAAAAAAATTGGTTAAATAAATTCAGATTGGAGGTACTATCGTGTCCTTTAAGGTAATTGTGACCAGGGATTTTAATCATATGAGCGAGGTTGCTGCCCAAATATTGATAAAAGACATAAAAAACAAATTAGACAATAAGGATACCTATGTGCTTGGCTTAGCCACTGGTAATACACCTACCGGCCTTTATAAACGCTTTGCCAAGATAGCTAATGCTGGGGAATTTGACTGCTCGAGAATCCTAAGCTTCAATCTCGATGAATACATAGGCCTCCCTGGAGAAAACGCCCAGCAGCGTGCCATACATCCCGAAAGTTATAGCTTTTTCATGGTGCGAGAGCTTTTTGGGCTCCTTGAAAAAAAATTTAAGGAAGCAAATGTACCCTGGGGCACACTCATTGATCAGAAAAGGTTTCTGGATGAGCTTAAGGCCAATCCAGGTGACTGGGAGGAGCAGGGGGCCGATAAAGGAAGGGCTATTGTAATTAAGACTAATGCTCAATCTGAATATCTTGCCTGGATTCGCAGAGAAATATTGGATGCTTACTGTGAAAAGATTGATCGAAATGGAGGGATTGATTTCCATGTTGTGGGGGTTGGCGGACGTGGTCATATAGCCTTTCATGAATCGGGCATCCCTTTTGAGGGAAACAAAATGCTTTTAGTCAAACTTGATGAAAATACCGTGGAAAATGCCGTAAAAGACGGACACTTTTCAAGTAAAGAGCATTGCCCCTGGCATGCCATCTCCATGGGGGTCGAGCTTGTTTATAACGCAAAAACCGTGCTTCTTTTGGCCAATGGAGATCGCAAGGCAGATCCTATAGCAGAATCCCTTTTAAATGATCCTACACCTTTAGTGCCCATATCCTACGGGCAAATATACTCTAAAAGAGGTGGTAACATGATTTACGTGATAGATAAGTCCGCTGCCAAAAAGGTGCTGAAAAACGCAGATAGAATCAATCAAAGTGGAATTGATATTGAAAATATCAGTGACTAAAGAGATTTTCAGAAGGCTAAAGGTTTAACATTTAAAAGCCTTACTTTGTTTTATGCGTTGCTTATTTTACTGATTTATTTTTTATTTCAATTCCTTTAGAGAAACACATCCTCATACAGTAATCCCTGAACTGGGGTGCAAATCAAAAGATATATCCTATGAAAATGGCATTATTAGAAAAAATAACAATCTTTTTTAAAGAAAATTTCCGGTGTCCCAAAATTTATTTTGGTAAAAGCATAAGGAACGTCCCAACCGGTGCTTTTATACTCTTTCCGGTTCAAGGCAGCCAACTTAACTGTGGGCTCACCGGTATTGTAGCCTTTAAAAAGAAGAAGGTTGCCAAGCCCAAAATCCCTTTAGATAAAATAGAATCCATGGTTCTTGACATAAAGGGATATACCTACAAAAAAATTCAAACGGAAAAAAGCAATCTTACAGAGAATTATCTCGGAGGAGAAGTCTTTATTAAAGATTTAAAGGATCATGTTGGAAATCTTAAACTTACATCCTCTATTTACGCTATATTTAAAGAGGACTCTGCAAGGGCAAAACTTAAAAAAATATCCCTTGCCTTAGAAAAGATAATTAATGGGGAAGAAAATGAACAACGCCAAAGGTTGAGTCTCCCTTCCTTTGAGGAAAAAGAAATTATTATTGAGAGGATAACATCACTCAAGGATATATATTGGTCTTTAAAAAATGAGATCCTAAATAACTTAGAAAAGATTGAGGCGCTATTTAGTTCTACTGATAAGGATATGCCTCAATTAGTCTTTCAACAATTAAAAAACATAAACACCCTTTTCAACAACCTGGATCGATTAGAGGTACGTGGAAGGGACTCGGCAGGTATATCTGTTATTAGTATAGTAAACGACAAAGATTATCTCCAATTTGAAGAAGATTTAGATAGAAAATCGTTATCACATGATTTTTTGAATCGCCAGAGAGAAAAGATTCTTTTAAACAAATGTATTACAATTAACCGCTATGAAAACAAAATTTCCGTTGTCTTTACCTATAAAATAGCTGCCCAGATTGGGCATTTAGGTGATAATGTAAAATTCTTAAGGAAACAAATTCAGGACGACCGTATTTTTCAATCTTTTATTGCATTTCCGAGTATTTATCAAACAACTATCACTCATACACGCTGGGCATCCGTAGGGGAGATCAGCGAGCAAAACTGTCATCCCCTTGACAATAAAGCTATCTGGACAGAAAAAGATGCCGAATTCAACAATGGTAGTGGGATTATTCACGTTTGCCTGAATGGTGATATCGATAACTATTTGATATTAAAAGAAGAGTATGAAAAAGAAACAAAAAAAACCATCCCAAACCAAATCAACACAGACACTAAAATCATACCACTCCAGATACAAAAATACTATGAGCTCGGCCATCCTATTGAGGAATCATTTAGATTGGCTGTTAATGATTTTACAGGTTCACACGCTATAGCCATGCACACTGACTTGGCCCCCGGCAAATTATTCCTCGCACAGAGGGGTAGTGGTCAGACACTTTTCATAGGCCTTGGGGATGAGAATTACATAGCAGCATCAGAGGTCTATGGCCTGGTAGAGGAGACCTCTCGGTATATTAAAATAGAGGGTGAAAAAGGCAGTGATAATTTAAATGGTGAAAATTCGGGCCGGATATTTATATTGGACCAAGACTCCTATGGTGGTCTTGATGGCATAACGACCCTCCAATATGATGGAACCTCAATAAAACTTGCACAAAATGATATCAAACAAACCGAGATCAGGCCAAGGGATATTGACCGCCAGGAATATCCCCATTTTTTCTTTAAGGAAATATCAGAGTCTTCAGAATCTGTGGAAAAAACTATCCAAAACAGGTGGCAGATAATTAAAAAAAATGGAAAGCGTCACCCCCTCATCATTTTGGATGATAAGGCCATTTCCCCTGAATTAACTGATGCCATAAAAAAAGGTAAGGTAAAAAACATCTTGTTTATTGGACAGGGAACTGCAGGGATTGCTGCCTGCGCCTGTGCCGAAATCCTCGCCTATTATCTGAACGAAACCGGCATAAATGTTACCCACCTGAAGGCCTCGGAGTTTAGCGGGAGACTTTTAAATACAGACCTGAAAGATACATTGATTATAGCTATAAGCCAGTCAGGCACCACAACAGATACGAATACGGCAATTGATATGGCCAAAAAACACGGCGCCTATACTATTTCTATTGTCAATAGAAGGGATTCAGACATTACCTTTAAGACAGACGGCGTCCTTTATACAAGCACTGGTAGAGATATTGAGATGTCAGTAGCCTCTACCAAGGCATATTATTCCCAGATTGCAGCAGGGAGTATACTTGGCTTAAAAATAACGCAATTAATGGAAAATAAGGATGATAGTTTCATCCGGGGTGAAATAGAACGTCTTATCATCATACCTTCTTTAATGAAAAAGGTTCTTGCAGCGAAAAAGGAGATTAAAAAATCTGCCTATACATTTGCCCCTACCAAGAAATATTGGGCAGTTGTCGGCAGTGGATATAACAAGATAGCTGCAGATGAGATTAGAATAAAACTCAGTGAATTATGTTACAAGACAATTTCGTCAGATGTAGTTGAAGATAAAAAACATATAGATCTCTCCTCAGAGCCTCTTATCGTCGTGTGTGCTGCGGGAAGCAGGGGCAATGTTATAAATGATATAATAAAGGACACAGCCATTTTCAAGGCTCATAATGCCACCACGATTGTCATCGCCAGCGAAGGAGAGGAAAGATTTAGACCTTATGCAGATTCCTTAATTTTTATACCGGAGATTGATGAAAGGTTCTCCCCTGTTTTAACAACACTGGCAGGCCACCTCTGGGGTTATTATGCTGCGCGGGCAATAAATGACGAGTCACGTTTTTTATCAGACTTCAAAATGGATATAAGTACATATGTTTCGAAAACCCTTGAGAAAGGCCTCGATATTTATCAGGCAATTCTTGAAAAAACCTTTCAGGAAAATATCTCAAGATTTTTTTCCTCTTTCAAGGAAAAACTTTCTGACGGAAGGTATACTACTGCCATGGGATTAAATGTTGCATCTGATTTAACCCTCCTTTTTAAATATCTTTCAGGGAGGCTGCCTACATCAGACTTTGAACTTGATTTTGGTATTAGCGGAACAGCCCCAAATATGTATGAGGCCTTTCTCAGCAGCATAGGCGAGGCCATTAATGATATGGCCAGGCCTATAGATGCAATCAAACACCAGGCCAAGACAGTTACTGTAGGGACCAGCAGAATTTGGGAGCCCATAGAGGGACTACTCTTTGAAACGCTGAAAGAAAACGGATTTGATGAGGGTAATATCACCAATAAAAATGTTATTGTACTGAGAAATCTTCAAACCATTGTGGAGCAGATAAAAGGCGAAACCTTGTATAAAATAGGTAATCTTGCGTATACAGGAGAACCGGTCGAAGATTCAAATATTGCGGTTTTGAAAAAGAAAGGCAGCTCTGAAGGGCTTATGTCCAGAGTTGAAGGGGACAAAACGCTTAAAGGGACGAAAAGAATTATTGTTAAGGCCGGTAATGTCTTTATAGGAAAGGGAAAGATTGATAACCGAAGCATCCTTGTCATACCCATAATGAAAGAGGGTCCCACTATTGATCATCTACTGCTCCTTGATATCTGCTTTAAGGAGAAAATTGAACTCAAAGAGAAAATAAAGGCCCTGGGGGATAAATTTATTCATATCAAAAATATTGTTGAGGAGACAGGCCTTTCATGGCAGGATAATTACCTGGATTTAGTTGACATTGAAGTGCTTTTCGGAAAGTCCGCTGAGAAAATATCCGAATCTATAATATCTTCCATTTCACACAACTAATCTTGGCTGTCTATTTATGAAACCTTCATCAATCGTACTGCAGCCATAAGGATTAGCCTTGATAATCCCCATGATTTGTATGACTAAATATTATTGGCTCTCTCTCAAAATGAGTGGCTAAGTTATCCCCCTCCCCTTGTGGGAGGGGGCAAGGGGGAGGGGGATCAACAGATGTAGAGATGTTAATGTGGAGATGTTTGAGAGA
>CAYSWP010000005.1:0-20596 GCA_964434795.1 uncultured Desulfobacteraceae bacterium
ACAACCTTTGAATCCCGCTGTAAGCGGGAAACCTTTGAACCCGTGAACGGTTACATAAATCTTTTGGAGAAAAAATATAAATGAATAAAGGTTATACAGGAAAATACTGCATTATTAATCTCACTGAGGGATCTAAGGAGATAGTTGAGTTAGGTGACGATTTTTACAAAAAATACCTGTCTGGTTACGGGTTAGGCGCTGCTGTAATTACTGAGCGTCAAAAAATTGGCATAGATCCTTTGTCACCAAACAGTTACTTGGGTTTTTGCAGTGGGTTACTTACAGGGACAGGGGCGCTTTTTTCAGGTCGTTTCATGGTTGTGGGAAAATCTCCCCTTACCGGGGGTTGGGGTGACGCAAATGTGGGTGGCTTTTTCTCACGAGAGTTAAAAAGAACCGGATACGATGCAATTTTTATTACCGGCATGTCAAAAAAACCCGTATGGGTTTATATTAATGATGGAGTCATACAGATAAAAGACGCCTCGACACTATGGGGCAAAGATACAGTTGAGACTGAGCGGATTATTAAGCACGAGCTGAATGATCAAAAAGTTCAAGTGGCCTCAATAGGTATAAGCGGAGAAAAAATTTCACTTATTTCAGGAATTGTAACCGACAGTGGCCGGATTGCAGCAAGATCAGGTCTGGGCGCTGTTATGGGAAGTAAAAAATTAAAGGCCATTGCAGTTCGTGGTAAGCATAAAATAAAGGCAGCCCATCCAGACATATTAAGAAAGATAAACAAAGAATTTTTAACTGAATTTAAAAAATCTAAATTCATAGACAGGCTCATGGCTAAATTCATAAATCTTTTTAGTCTGATTATAGCTTATACTGGAATTTCCATACCGGCTAAGGCTTCTATTCTAAAAGAAATTTATAAACAATACGGCACATCAGGGCTAACTGTTTATTCTGCCATGACAGGCGATACACCAATAAAAAACTGGATCGGCTCAGGATATAGTGATTTTTCTTATGAAAATGCAATAAAAATTTCGGATAAAAATGTTATAGCACACCAGAGCCACCATTATTCCTGCCAATCCTGCCCCTTAGGTTGCGGTGGGATTATTGACATTAAAGAGGGACGTTATAAGGGTGCAACAGGCCACCGACCCGAATATGAAACCCTTGCAGCCTTCGGCAGCCTCTTGCTTCACAGTAATATAGACGCAATTATCGAGATTAACGAAATGTGCAACAGGGCCGGCATAGATACTATTTCAACCGGCTCATGTGTGGCCTTTGCAATAGAATGTTTTGAAAAAGGAAAAATTGACAAGAATATTACAGGCGGATTGGACCTTTGCTGGGGCAAGACAAAAGAAATCGTTAAGCTTACTGATATGATCATCCATAGGGATGGATTTGGAGACATGCTTGCCGACGGAGTAAAACGCGCTTCTGAGAGGATTGGAAAAGGAACAGAAAAATTTGCAATACATGCCGGAGGACAAGAGCTCCCAATGCATGATTCACGTTTAGACGCAGGCTACGCCATTGCATATCAATGTGAGCCAACACCAGGACGTCACACTATTTCTTGTTTCTTATATGCCGATCTATTCGATATAGAAAAAAAGTTCCCTAAAATCAAAGCAATGATAAACAATTCAAAAGGTAAGGAGGCGAGAAACGTAAAACGCTATGCAGCCGGATCTTTTTACATGCAAATAATCAATTGTGCAGGACTCTGTCTTATTGGGGCGCTAACCGGGCCTTTGCCTGTTATTGAATACATAAACGCTGTAACTGGATGGAGCCTTACAGCAGATGAATACCTTAAGACAGGAGAACGTATTTTAAACTTAAGAAAGGCATTCAACGTTCGGGAAGGCATAATGCAAAAAGATTCTAAAATCCCTGATAGGGCATTAGGAAGGCCTGCACTCAAAGATGGGCCCTTAAAAGGGAGAACTTTGGATATTGAAAGCCTTCAAAAAGAATTTTTTAAAACCGCAGGCTGGGATTATGTTACCGGAGGTCCTACCAGGGAGAAAATGAAGGAATTAGGCATAGATTATTTGTTTTGATTCATTTTGGTTCTTATATTAACGCTATGAATTTATCTTATTTATTATGAGTCTTGTATCCATCTCAAATCTTTCCCTCGCTTTTTTAGGGAAAATAATTTTTAACAAAATCGGACTTCAAGTAGAGGCCGGCAATAAGATTGGGCTTGTTGGGCCAAATGGGTCAGGTAAAACAACATTATTGAAATTAATAACAGGTGAAGTATATCCTGACAAAGGGGAAATAAAAAGAGGGAAAGATGTCAGGATAGGTCACTTATCCCAGGATGTCCGGTCTGCATTATCCGGCAACATTCTTCAAGCTGTGCTTGATTCTATCCCTAAAAGAAAAAATTTCATCAGGGAAATAGCCCGAATAGACAGCTCTCTTAAAAACATCCAAGGGAAAGATAACCAGTTAAAATTAGCTGGGAGGCTTGCTGAGCTGCATCAAGAAATGGGAAACCTTGATGCACAATTCCCAGTCCACGATGCAAAAAGGATTCTTTCCGGCCTGGGTTTTGATGACGCAGATTTTAACAGGCCAATCTCAACACTGAGTGAGGGATGGAAAATGAGAGCCCACCTTGGCAGTCTTCTTTATCAAAGTCCGGACCTGCTTTTAATGGACGAACCAACAAACCATCTCGATGTCCAATCTGTACATTGGATGGAACAATTCCTTCAGAAATATAAAGGCTCTATAATCCTTGTATCCCATGATAAAGATTTTTTAAACAGACAAACAAATCAAACTATAAGCCTCGAGCCTGAGGGAATGAAAAGCTATAGAGGTAATTATGACTTCTATTTGAATGCGAGAAATGAGGAAAAATTAAACTTACTGCGACAGGAAAAAAACCAGGAACAAAAGATAAAAGATGCCCAGAAATTCATAGAAAGGTTTCGTTATAAGGCAACCAAGGCCAGACAAGCACAGAGCAAAATAAAATTGCTAAAAAAAATGGATATCGTTGAATCCCATCGACCTCAAGAAATTATTCATTTCTCCTTTCCTGATATTCCAATCAGCGGCAGGGAGGTTATGGCAATCAAAAATATTTCAAAAGGCTTTAAGGAAAAAATACTTTACAAAAACATCAATCTAAGCATTTTCAGAGGTGAGAGAATAGCTATAATTGGACCAAACGGTTCCGGTAAAACAACATTGCTTAAAATAATAGCTGGTGAAATAAAGCCTGACTGCGGGGATATAACATTAGGCCACAATGTTTCCATTGGTTACTTTGCCCAGCATCATATGGATATGTTGGATCCGGTAAATACAATCATTGAGGAGGTAAGCCATTCAGCGCCTAATGAATCAATAGGGTTTATAAGACGTTTATGCGGTGCTTTTTTGTTTTCCGGGGAGGATGTTGACAAACCAATATCTGTCCTCTCCGGTGGTGAAAAGGCCAGGGTTTCCCTTGCAAAACTCTTAGCAAGTCCCGGGACCTTTATGCTTATGGACGAGCCGACAAACCATCTTGACCTCATGTCATCAGAGGAATTAATAGATTCCTTAACTAATTATAAAGGCACATTGTTATTTGTATCTCACAATCAATCATTTGTTAACAGGCTGGCAACCAAGATATGGAGTATAACAGAGGAAGGAATTGAAGAATACCCAGGTAATCTTAATGAATATTTCGATTATCTTGAAAGAATTGATAAGGTATTGCCTGACCCATCTGAAAAAGAGTATAAAGAATTAAACAATGTAAAAAAGGATAGGAAGGCGGAAAAAAGGCAAGATGCTGAAAAACGAAAACAAATCAGGGATACCATTAAGCCGATAAAGGATAAGCTAAACACCCTTGAAGATAGAATCTCACTCCTTGAAAAAAGGGAAAAAGAATTAGAAATAATCCTTTCAGACCCGACTGTATTTGCAGATACAGAGAAAACACCGTCTATTCTGACCGAATATAGTAATGTTAGAGATAAAATAAAAGAGTTGTTTGCAAGGTGGGAATACGGGCAAGAGCAATTGGAGAAAACAAAAAAAGCATTGGGCATTTAATAAATGAAGGATGCCGGTCTATGATAACTATGGTTCTAACGGGTAAGCAGATACACCATCTTCTGTTACCTCTTTTGCCGTGACTTTTACAATCTTGTTTTTTATAAGATTTCTTGAGGGAAAGGTAAACCGAACATAATTATCTGCCAAGGCCCCGATAATGCCACTACGACCACGGACCCATCCCTCAGCTAAAACAGGAAAAACTTTGCCCAATAAACTTTTCCTGAAGGTTTGTCTTTTTTTTTGGTCAAGGGATCTCAGGGAAGATGCTCTTTCCTTTATTGTTTCATTGTCAACTTGATGGGAGAATTTTGCTGCGGGCGTTCCCTTTCTCTTTGAGTATGGGAAAACATGGAGGTAACTAACAGGCAACTCTTTTAAAAGATTAAATGTCCTGTAAAAGGAATCATTGTTTTCCCCTGGAAAGCCTACCAATACATCAACTCCTATAGAGGCTCCAGGGATTAAATGTTTTATGTTATATACCGTTTCAACAAATGCTGCAGCAGTATAATGCCTGTTCATCCTTTTTAAAATCAAATCGTCACCACTTTGTAAAGAAATGTGAAAATGGCGGCAAAGCCAATCTCGACTTGCCATCAGTTCAACCAATCTTCTGTTTATTTCAGTCGGATCAAGGGAGCTAAGCCTTATCCTCATATGGAAATTATTTTTATCAACCTCGTACAAGAAAGCGGTTAAATCAATGTCATCACTAAGATCATGGCCATATTTTCCAAGGTTTATTCCTGTTAGCACAACCTCTTTGTAGCCATTCGCCTCAAATACCTTAAGGGATTGAATAACATTTTCAGGCTCCAGGCTCCTCAGCGGTCCACGAGCCTTAGGTATTATACAGTAGGAACATAATGATTCGCATCCATCCTGTATTTTTAAAAAGGCCCTGGTCCTATCAGAAAATTTTTTAATAGGAATTTGTTCAAATTGGCTGCAGGTATCGAACTCTTCTCTTGCAACAAATGGAGGATCGTGCTGAGTTATTTTCATTAAAAGATCCGGGAAAGAGTTCTTCTTATTGTTCCCTGCGATTATTTTTATCCCGTCAATCCTGGATAGCTCATCAGGGAATACCTGTCCATAGCAACCAATCGCGCCTATTATAGCGCCGGGGTTTTTTCTTACAGCCCTTCTTATCGCTTGCCTGGATTGGTAGCTTGCCTTGGCCGTTACTATGCAACCATTGATGATTACTAAATCTGCAGAACCGTCTTGTTTTGCCTTTTGACAGCCTTTACTTATGAGTGACTCTTCTATAAAAGCAGACTCGCATTGATTTACCTTGCAGCCTAAGGTGATAATTTTAAACAGTTTTGACATTTATATCCGTTCAAGGTTCAGCGTTTACTTATCCATCCCCCTCCGATAACACTTTCACCTTCATAGCATACAAGGGCCTGGCCAGGTGTTATTGCCCATTGGGAATAATCAAATTCAAACCGGACAAGGTTTTTCTCAAGTATAGTAAGTGTTCCTTCAGCCGGTTTATGCCTATACCTTATTTGCGCCTGCACCTTTAATTTTTTTTGGCCTTGTGGTTCCTTTATCCATATAAAATCTTTAGCGGTGAGTTCTCCGGCAAATAAATTCTCCCTCTTGTCTACAACAATCTCATTGGTTTCCGGTTTAATTTGATACACATAGAGAGGATATGGGGAGGCTATCCCAAGGCCATGTCTCTGCCCAATAGTATAGGCATAGGTACCAGGGTGAGTTCCAAGGATATTTCCTTCAAAGTCAAGTATATTTCCAGGTGAAAACATCCGGTTGTTTGCATGACTTTTAAAGAAAGATCTGTAATCGTTCCCTGGTATAAAGCATATTTCCTGACTTTCTTTATGATCTTGCCGGGACAGTCCTTTTTCCTTTGCAGAGACATATATTTCCGCCTTTCTTATATCACCTAATGGAAATATAGACCTTAACAAATGAGATTTTTTTACTCTATGCAAAAAATATGTCTGATCCTTTTGCCTGTCTTTTGCCCTAAGTAATTCAATATTTTTTCCGTCTGCATTTTTTTTTAATCTTGCGTAGTGGCCAGTAGCTAAATAATCAATACCTGTCCGGTCCATCCATCTTATGATTTGGTCAAATTTGATTGCATAGTTACAAACAACACAAGGATTAGGGGTAATACCCAAATGGTAAGATTTAAAAAAGTAATCAATAACATTTTCTTTGAAAGAATCTCTTACGTCTAAAAGATGCAAAGTGATATTCAATCCCTCAGCGAACGATTTTATTTTACTTATCTTTTTTTCTTTCTCTGGGAGAGGCAAAATAAGATGAACACCTACAATATTCCATCCCTGGTTTTTAAGGATAATTGCGGCATATGAGCTGTCTATACCTCCGCTAAGGGCTACTGCAATAGTTTTTTTATTTTCAATCATACACTGACTTACTGCCTTAGTGTTTTTTCCTATAAATTCTTTTATAGACCCTGGGGGTGTATCGGCGCCTGAAAAATGAGGTTATTTTTGAGTGAGCCCATAGCGAAGTATTTTGTAATTCCAAAATGGGCCTTCTTGATATGTGGCGTATTTATGTTATTGAGGAAACCTTGCCACTTATGTATTGTATCTGATATTAGTCTTTTCTTCGTGCCTTCGTGTCTTAGTGGCAGAATAGATACGATTAATCGAGTATGCCTCTGTCGAAATTGACCTCCATGGCCTTGGCTGGACAGGCCAGCACACATAGTTCGCATGCACTGCATTTATCCTTGTCAAAGGCCACGGTCATTTCCGGCCTTTCAATGTATAATGCTCCAGTAGGACATACGGCCGTGCAGACGCCGCAATGAAAACACTTTTCATCATTTTTCTTTATATCATGACTTATGCTTTCTACCTTTACGCCAAGATTTCTAAGATATTTAATTCCAAGGCTATAATTTTTTTTTGTTCCGGTTAGTTCTAAGACCATTAGGCCCTCTTTTCTCGGATATATCGTAGCCTTTAATATATTGAAGGAAAGATCAAATCTTTTAACCAGATTGACTGATATCGCCTTATCTACGATATCTCGGGGAAACCTTAAAAGAAGTATTTTTGAATACATAGGATCTTTCCTATTTGTATTTTTCCATCACCCTGGCAAAACCAGGGAGTGCCTTTGTGATTGTTTCATCTTCAACGCAATAAGCAATCCTGAAATAACCGGGCGCCCCAAAACCGGATCCAGGAACTGTAAGAATGTTTTCCTCTTGAAGGTCCCTGGTAAATTCTACATCATCCGGGATGGGTGTTTCTGGAAAAAGGTAAAATGTTCCTGCGGGCATTATGAAATTATATCCGGCATCCTTAAGACCTTCACATAGAATATCTCTTTTATGCTGATAAATGTCTATGTCTACACTAATCTCCAAAAGAGAAGGTATCAACCGTTGCATTAATGCAGGCGCATTTACAAATCCAAGTATTCGATTACATAGGATAAGGCCATTTATAATAGCTTTCTTATCTTCAACCTGGGGATGAACAGCAATATAGCCGATCCTTTCCCCGGGAAGAGACAGGTCTTTTGAAAATGATGTTACCAAAATACTCTCACTATATACATTAAAAATAGATGGGCTTTTCATCCCGTCATAAACTATTTTGCTATACGGTTCATCAGATATCAGGTATATTGATTTACCATACCTTTGCTTATACTGCATTAATACCTTTCCAAGATTAATCAGATCTTCCTCTGAGTAAACACTTCCTGTTGGGTTGTTAGGAGTATTTATTAGTACAGCCTTTGTGTTTTGATTCATAGCATTTTCAATAGCCGATAAATCAAGAGAAAAATCTTTGGTAGTATTAACAACCTTTGGTAAACCGCCGAAATTATCTATATAAAAATTGTATTCCATAAAATAAGGTGAAGGTATAATTACCTCATCACCTGGATCGAGGATAGTCTTTAAAACTACATTCAATGCCCCAGCTGCTCCCACTGTCATGATGATATCATCAGGACCAAAGGAAATGTTGCTTAGTTTTCCTACAAAATCCGCTACCGCCTTTCTGGTTTCAACAAATCCTGCATTGGACATATACATATGAGCGCCATGGGATTTGTCAGCGGCCAACTCCATTAATACTTCCTTAAATTTTGCCGGTGGCTCAAGCCTTGGATTACCTAAACTAAAATCAAAGACGTTTTCAGGGCCATATTTTGCCCTTCTTAAATTTCCCTCTTCAAACATCCTCCTCACCATGGATGACTTACCAATTGAATCTTCAATTTTTTTTGAAATAGACATTTGCAATTTCTCTTTCTTTGTAATTTTTAATTAAGATTAAAATATTGATGCTTTATGCTGTTTTATGAAAAAAGATTGACGATGGAAGCCATACTTGTGTATTCTGCACTAATGAGGGTTTCCTTCTTTAAGGGCCATAAAATGTTAAAGCTGCTCTTTTGAGCCGCAAGGCTGGTCGGGACGGCGAGATTCGAACTCGCGACCCCCTGAACCCCATTCAGGTGCGCTCCCAGACTGCGCCACGTCCCGACTTTATGTTGAATTTATTTACTGATGTTACTTTTTAACATCCACTTATCAATGTGTCAAGACAGTTTTCTGTTTTGCATTATTTAAAATTATGAGCAGATTTGACTGTATAAGTAATAGAAATATAAAGATAATAACGACATATATTGAAAGTTTATTAGGTTGTGAAGATAAAATGTTTTATATGCTCCCATTTCCTGAGGACAGGTATCAATCTGCAAAGGAGTACCTGACAGATGAGGATGAATGGACTACATATGACACATTTCAAAAGGTTTTCAGAAGGGCAAAGGATATAGTTGGCGATCCTGATTTCTTTTTCAATTGCGGCGCCTCTACTGCGAGATTGCATTCATGGGGAAGATTCGGTTTTTTTATTCAACTTTTTTCCGGTCCTGATGATGGAATTAAGCGAACCCCTTTTTTTAATAAGAATTTAGATGATACTAAGGATATTGAAATCATTAAGCCTCCGGCATATGATAAAAAACTTAAAAAGATAAACACCATTTTAAGGATTACCTTTCATAAAGACCAAGACCCTAATAAAGATTACATTGGGGACCCCTACCTAAGGGGAATAATGTCATCTATCCCCACATTGTGGGGCCTTCCTCCTGCAAACATCAAACAACCTTTAAACCAATATAATCCGGAAGTTCTGTTTAATGAGGAAGAGGAATTTCTTCCTTTTAAGCTTGACCCGCACATAGAGAACCATAAACTGACAATCTATTCTCCGATTGAAAAAAAGAGAAAGGTTTTTGGAAGAGAGGTTTTTTTAGAACCTTCCTTTATTGATGGCAGGAAGGTGTTTATGGGAAGGTTTTCTGAATTAGATAATGATATAGAGAAAGAAAAAAAGAGCTGCACAGGAATACTAATTGCTGAATCATTGAAAATAGATAATAAAGATATCTTGATCGCAGGGGAGATTTACAATGCACCTTCTTTTATTTTGGATATTACATATGACAGACTAAATGTCTGGAAAAAACTTTTTCAACTTTTTAATAAAAACGCCGGGAGATCAGAACAAGCATATGGAATGATAGATACTATCAACAGATTAAGGGAGGCCATAATATCCAAAGATAAAGCCTATGAAAAATTAAAAGATGCCAATCAAAACTTAACAAAGGCCAAAGAAAAGATAGATAAATATGCTAAAAACCTTGAAGGGATGGTAGAAAACAGGACCAACGAGTTAAGTAAGGCAAAAGAAGACTTGATTAACCTTAATAGGGGGTTAGAAAAAAAGGTTGACGACCAAGTCAAGGAGTTAAAGAGATATAATGAGTTAAGGAGATATCTCTCACCAAAAATTACCGACAGGATTCTTTTAAATGACAAAGATTTTTCTAATGTTTCCAGCAGAAAATTAATGAGCATTCTTTTTGTGGATATAAGGGGATTTTCAAATTTAACTGACTCTGTTGAGCCTGATGAAATTATCCTTCTCCTAAATAATTACCTCTCAGAGATGACAAAATTAATTTACAGGCGTGATGGAACCCTAGATAAGATAATAGGAGATGGTCTCATGGTATTCTTTGGAGACCCCGTCCCGATCCCAGACCATGCACAGAAGACGGTTCTACTGGCTATTGATATGCAGCAAAAAATTAAACAATTAAAAGATGAGTGGTTATCGTATGGACATGATCTAAATATAGGCGTAGGAATAAATACTGGATACATGACAGTAGGTAATATTGGATCAAAATTTCATAAAGATTATACTGTAATCGGCAGACAGGTTAATATAGCTTCGAGATTAGAATCAATGGCAAAACCAGGTGAGATATTAATTAGTGAGAGAACATATGAAAGGGTAAAAAATATAGCAGACTTCAAAGAAATGGGGCCATATAAGCTAAAGGGAATAAGTTCGCCGATTTTAATTTACAGTGTAGTTTATAAATAGATCAGAAGATTAGGGTTCACGAAAAAATAGGATGAATAAACAAATCATGGACAAGGACTGGGGCTATTGCCGTAATATACTGCAGAAAGTTTCACGGACATTTTCCCTTAATATAACACAACTTGAGGGAGACGTCTTCAAGATAGTTCTTATTGGATATCTTCTTTTCCGTATAGCAGACACATTTGAGGATAATTTATATCAGAGTGAGATGGAAAAGATAAAAGATCTAAAAGATTTCTCGGAAATATTTAAGGGAAACAAAGGACTAATTGAGAGGTTAAAATTATATGAATCACTTAAGTTTCGCTGGGAAGAAGACTCTGATTCAAAAAATCTTGTAGAGAATGGGCATATAGTCTTAAGGTCCTACTTTGATCTACCTGAGATCTATAGAAAAATTGTTGACCCACTGATCGTGGAGACATCAGATGGTATGGCAAAATTCCAAAGGCTAAAATCAGAGAACAATAGCCGAATATTTCAACTCACAGACTTCAAAGAATTGGAAGATTATTGTTATTATGTAGCTGGTGTTGTAGGTATTATGCTCACAAAGATATTCAGCCGGACTAACAGCATCAGAAAAAAAAGACTTGAACTTGAAAACTTTCAGGTTCGTTTTGGCATTGCATTGCAGTTAATAAATATAATCAAAGATTACCAAAAGGATATAGCAAGAGGCTGGTGTTATATCCCCCGCAGCATAACGGAAAAGCACAATGTAAAGCTTGAAATGATCAATTCCCTTTCTGTTAAACAAAGGCAGGGCATAATAAAAAATATGCTTCCCCTTATAATAACATATCTTGACTCCTCCTTGAGTTATATAAAATTACTTCCATTGCAGGAACAATCTATCAGGATGTTTTGTATAATTCCTTTTGTGTTGGGCTATAATACATTAGATAAGATTGCAAAATTAGAAGGAAATAAGATATCAAGAGAAGAAGTTGCAGCTATAATTAATAAATCAATCACCTATTCTAAATCAAATATCTCCCTTGAAGAAGATTATATTAATATCAGGGACAGGCTACCTTCATAGAGGATAAAACTCTCAAATACCTACTTTCAATTTGAGTAGTCCATATCCATCTCAAAGAATCGACCAGGCTTTCCATAATTCGGCTTTGGGGAGTAAGAGACCGGCTCTGTACCCTTTTTGAATGCCTGGAAACATGTTTTTTTTGAATAGGGGCTTGCAAGGAGACCGGTTTCGGCATCTATTTTTGTAACAACTACCCCATCGGGCTGCTGGAAAGGTGTTGATGGCCTATCCTTGAGCGACTCTTTCATGAAGGAAAGCCAAATTGGGCTGGCTGCTCTTGACCCGGTCTCGCTCTTACCCATTGGTCTTCTATCATCATATCCTACCCATACGCCGCAAACTAAGTCCGGCGTGAAACCCATAAACCATGCATCTCTAAGATTGTTAGTTGTCCCTGTCTTCCCGGCCGCCGGCCTGCCAAGTGCCTTTGCCCTCCAGCCTGTGCCCTCTTTAACAACTGCCCTTAAAAGATCAGTCATCACATAGGCTGTTTCTTTAGATATTGATTCAGAATATGATGGAATATTCTCCTCAATAATCTCCCCATTTCTGTCAATTATTTTTGTAATAAATATTGGCCTAACCAACATACCGCCATTTGGAAAGGCTGAGTATGATCTCGTTAGTTCGAGGAGCGATAGCCCGGAAGAGCCAAGGGCTAAGGACAAATCCGGGCTTAAGGGAGATTCTATCCCAAGGCGTCTCGCATAATTAATTGCATATCTTGTGCCTATTCTTTTTAGAATTTTTATGGTCATTATATTTCTTGACTTTATCAAACCAGTCCTGAACAGGGTTGGTCCATAAAATTTTTCCTTGTAATTTCTTGGCTTCCATGTTTTTTCCTCATTTTCCATGGATGAAATAAACGCCGAGTCGATGACTATCGAAGAAGGGGTCATTCCCTTATCCAGTGCGGCTGCATAAATTACCGGTTTAAACGCTGAGCCTGGTTGTCTTTTTGATTGGATCGCCCTGTTGAACTGGCTTTTATAAAAATTTGACCCGCCGACCATTGCCTTTACATATCCTGTTTTGACGTCAAGGCAAATCAGGGCTGCCTGAACCTCAGGTTCTTGGTATAGTGAGAGCGTCCATCCAGACAGATCATCCTCCATGCCGGTAATTTTTACATTGATAATATCCCCTGGAGTTAAGACATCTGCAGGATCTTTCAGTTTATCCTCGTAATATGCCTTTTCAGGATCAGCTTTTCTAGCCCATTTCATTCCTGAGAAGTGTATTATTCCACGCTGGTTTCCAATGCTAACAAAGGTTTCCTTGTTAAGGCCGTCAACTTTCCTTACAATACCTTCAGTAATAGCGCCTATCCTTAATGGATTGTTTTCTAATCTTTCAATTGCTTGATGATAGCAATCTTCTTCGTATTGAAAAAGGATTCTTCTTACTGGGCCTTTGTATCCCTCCCGCCTATCAAGGTCTTTTATCCCTTTTTTAATTGCATCCTTTGCTGAGGCCTGCATGTTTAAACTTATTGTTGTATAAATCTTTAATCCGCCTCGATAAAGAAGGTGGCGGCCATATTTTCCCTCTATTTTTTGGCGAATATACTCTGTAAAGTAAGGGACATCTTTAAGAGGGTCCTTTTTCTTATAGGGCTCGAAATCCAATTCTTTCATCATTGCATCTTTAAGTTCTTTATTGTCAATAAACCCTTCCGCCTTCATCCTTACTAAAACGTATCTTTGCCTTTTTTTTGCTCGATTAAGATGTTTTACCGGATCATCTCTACTTGGTGCCTTAGCAAGACCGGCAAGGAGCGCTGACTCAGGTATATTTAAATCTCCGGCCTTTTTACCAAAGTATACTTGACTGGCAGCCTCAACACCATAAAGGCCATGACCAAGATATATCTGGTTAAGATAAAGATAGAGTATTTTTTCTTTAGAGAAAGCTCTTTCAATTTGAAGGGAAAGGAGGGCCTCTCTGACCTTTCTCTTGTAAGTCCTTGCCGGGTTCTTTAAAAGGAGAGATTTAGTAACTTGCTGCGTAATTGTACTGCCCCCCTGTTCAATTTTGCCGGCCATAACATTTTTTAATAATGCCCTTAATATCCCTGAGAAATCAATGCCGCTATGCTTAAAAAATCGTGCATCTTCTGCCGCTATAAAGGCATTGACAACATTCTCCGAGATATTATCTAATGACACTAAAACTCTTTTTTCATCGGAAAATTTACAAATTACCTGACCATCGGCAGAAAAAACCTCTGTTATAATTGGTGGATTGTAATCTTTAAGGGAGCCTATGTACGGAAGGTTGCTAGACCAGAGATACCATAAAGCCATTCCTGCAGATGTCATAAGAAAGAAGACGGCTATAAAAAAAAGTAGAACTATTATTAAAAATCTTTTCATCAGATTAATTTTCTATCAAAGGATCTATACTGTATTGCCTCTGCTATATGGACAGCTTGAATACTTTTGCTTCTTTCAATGTCTGCTATTGTCCTGGAAACTTTCAGAATGCGGGAAAGAGCCCTTGCGCTAAAGCCAAACTTCTCCATAGCCGTTTCAAGTAAAAATTTGGACTTATCGTCTATTTTACAAAATTTTCTTATTTGCCTGGTGTTCATCATTGCATTTGTATGTATCTTTGTTCTGTTAAATCTATCTTCCTGGGTATCCCTTGCAGCTATAATATCTTCACGTATTTCAGAAGAAGATCTGCCCTCGCCATCCCCTGTTAACTCCTTGAAAGGTACCGACGGGACATCTATGTGTATGTCAATTCTATCTAACAGAGGTCCTGATATCTTTGCCCTGTACCTAATAATCTCCCTGTAAGAACATGTGCATTCATGTTTCGAATCTCCATAAAATCCACATGGGCATGGATTCATAGCGCCAACTAAAATGAAACTGGCTGGGTATGTTACTGTAGAGCTTGCCCTTGAAATTGTAACAAAACCATTTTCCATAGGTTGTCTCAGTACCTCGAGGACATTTCTTTTAAATTCCGGCATTTCATCTAAAAAAAGTATGCCATTATGGGCAAGGCTAACCTCTCCTGGTTTTGGTATTTTACCACCGCCTATTAAACCTGCGTCAGATATGGTATGGTGCGGCGCCCTAAATGGCCTGACAGAGAGAAGGCCTTGATTTTCCGGCATAAACCCCATTACACTGTAAACTTTTGAGGTCTCCAGCGACTCATTGAATGTTAGGTTTGGCAAGATAGTGGAAATTCGTTGGGCAAGCATAGTCTTTCCAGAGCCTGGTGGTCCTATCATTAAAATATTGTGACCACCTGCTGCAGCTACCTCTAACGCCCGTTTTACATTTTCCTGACCGCAGACATCATTAAAATCAGTATCATAATTTGGCTTTGTGTCCTTCAGGTTTGTTTCTATTTTGATAGGGGTTATGCCTTCAAATCCATTAAGGATTTGAACTAACTGGGATAGGGTATCTATAGGGTAAACATCTATTTCATCTACCACGCCTGCTTCTCCTGCATTATCAGATGGGAGATATATGCCCTTTAGGCCAAGTTCTTTTGCCGTTATTGCCATGGAAAGGGCTCCTTTTATTGGCCTTATACTGCCATCGAGAGACAATTCTCCAATGATGAGATGATCTATTAATGTTGAATTGTTGATAAGCTTAGTTGCAGTGAGTATACCAATGGCTATAGGTAGATCAAAGCCGCTGCCCTCCTTTTTTATATCTGCAGGGGCAAGGTTAACAGTGATTTTTTCTGCAGGGAAACGATAGCCGGAGTTTTTTATGGCCGCCTTCACCCTCTCCTTGCTTTCCTTCACCGCCCCTTCTGCAAGACCAACGGTAGAGAAGGTAGGAAGCCCCCGTGATATATCTACCTCAACATCCACAACATATGCGTCTATCCCTACTAAAGCGCAACTAAATATATTGGCAAGCATATTGAATATAACTTTAAAACAATTAATAAGAAATCATAATTTAGCGACAAATAAGATATTTGTTTTCTCATATAGAAAATAGTAAGCGTTCACAGGCTCAGGGTTTCCCGCTGAAAGCGGGATTCAGGGTTAGGGGCAGGGACAAAAGTGAAGACCCGAAGTCCTCGTAAAAGATGCTTGTTTTGCCACATAATTGCCAAATACCATGTTCCAGATTTGTGGGGATGTGGAAGCGGTCGGTTTTCCCTTACAAAACGTTTACAAAATGACGTATGGTAATGAGAATGCAACCTTTGAATCCCGCTGTAAGCGGGAAACCTTTAAACCCGTGAACGGTTACAATAATAGATTATTTTTTATAAATAAGGAATCCTTTTATTGGTTGTTTTAAAAAAAATCATGATTTAAATAAAAAATTCTTTACCTTTAGCGTCTGAGTTATTATATTTATTAATTCATATGCCTTAGATTCTTACTTGGCCAATCTGAGAATTTTTCTCTCATAATTTATAATTGGTTGATAATTCTAAATAACCCTTTGGGAAACTGGAAACTCGAAACTGGAAAAAGTCACCTTTAGGCTCTTCTGCTCTCAAGTTTCCAGTTTCAAATTTCAAATATCTTTGGTTAGCCTTATGTGAAGATGCGATGTTGAAGGAGAGGCATAATTAGCATTTTGCTTGTTTTAAGAAGCTAAATTATTACTATTTTACATTTTTAAAGGGAGTTTTTGATGGCTCGTATCACGATAGAAGATTGTTTAAGTCTTGGTTATAATAAATATAGCCTGTCAAACTTAGTTACAAAGAGAATCATTCAATTAAGAAAGGGTGAAAAGCCCCTTATTTCTACATCAAATGAGGAGGTAGTCCTTGCATTAAGAGAGATTGCCGCACAAAAGATTATCAAAGTTAAAAAAAATAACAGTATTCAAAGTGAAGACTTATTTATTGAGACAGACAACCCTCCTGAAAAAGACAGTGAGAATACATACGACAAACAGGAAACCTTGGAGAAAAGTTTATAGTCATGTCCAATAAAAGAGATTGTTATGAAATACTTGGTGTATCCAGGGATACAGATGAAAATGAGATAAAAAAGGCCTACAGGAAACTTGCCCTTAAATATCATCCTGATAGAAACCCAGGTGATCAACGGGCTGAGGAAATGTTTAAAGAAGCAGCAGAATCCTATGAGATATTGAGAGACAGAGAAAAGCGAAAGATATATGATCTTTATGGTTATGATGGCCTTAAAGGAACGGGTTTTTCAGGCTTTAGCGGATTTGAGGACATTTTTTCTACTTTTGGTGATGTGTTTGAGGACTTTTTCAGTTCTGGGGGAAGGGGTTCAAGAAGAACAAGGGCAAGAAGAGGAAATGATTTAAGATACAATTTAGAGATTACCCTTAAGGAGGCATACAAGGGAAAGGAAGAAGAAATTGTTTTCAACAGATGGAATACCTGCGGTGAATGCGAAGGTTCTGGGATTAAGCCCGGCAGTGAACCTGGAATTTGCCCCACCTGTCATGGCCAGGGAGAGGTTCTTCATTCTCAAGGCTTTTTTCAAATAAGAACAGTCTGCTCGACATGCAATGGCACAGGCTCTATAATTAATGACCCATGTAGTGCATGTATGGGTACAGGGAAAATAAAGGCCGAAAGGAAGGTATTGATAAGGGTTCCTCCAGGTGTAGACACTGGTATTCAGTTGAGGGTTCAAGGAGAAGGAGAGGTTGGAGGAAAAGGTGGCCCGCCTGGAGATCTATTCGTAGTAATTTACATTAAAGATCACGATTTTTTTGTTAGAGAGGGAGATGACCTTAAATGCCAGGTCCCAATATCTTTCGTACAGGCTATCTTGGGCGCCGAGGTTTCAGTCCCCATTTTTGGTGATAATGGGAAAATGGATATTAATATTTCTGAAGGCACTCAACCAGGTAGGATCATCAGAGCAAAGGGAAAAGGTATGCCAAGCCTTAAGAGAGGAAGAGGGTTTGGGGACCTTTTCGTTCAAATTATGGTCAGCATACCAAAAAAGATAAGCCAGACACAAAGGGAGTTACTGATGGAATTTATTGAGATTGAGAAACAAAAAAAACCTTCCAAGACAAGGGAGTTCTGGGAAAAAATTAAGGGAAATTAGAAATTATACAGCTTAATTTGAGGGTATAAAAAATGAACAAGGAAGATAAAAAATATTTTAAAGATTTACTCCAGAAACAGCTTGATGAATTGATCGATGAGGCGTTTAAGACTATCAGCGGAATGACCAATACAAAGGATAATTTTCCTGACCCTACAGACAGGGCTTCTTTAGAGACAGATAGGAATTTTCTTTTAAGGCTTAGGGATAGAGAGAGAAAATTAATTGAGAAGATCAAAAAAACCATTGAGAGAATTGATAATGATACCTTCGGGATATGCGAAGTATGCGGGAAAAACATATCCAGAGAAAGGCTGAGGGCTCGGCCTGTTACAACCCTATGCATTGGATGTAAAAAGAAACAAGAGGCCAGGGAAAAAGCAACGGGTTCATGAGGAATCAGGGAAAATATGAAAATAGCTTATCTTGATTGCTTTTCCGGAGTAAGCGGTGACATGTTTGTCGGTTCCCTGATTGACGCCGGCCTGGACATTGAAGAACTTCAAAAGATCCTTTTAGGACTTAACCTAAGTGGCTATAAAATATCAGCAAAGAAGGAGGAGAGAAACAGTATTTACGGCACGAAATTCTATGTTTCTCTTCAGAAAACTGATAATAAGGCAAGACATTTAAAAAATATAACAAATCTCTTATATGAAAGTGACCTTCCTTTACCTGTTATTGAAAAATCTATATTTATCTTCGAAAAGCTGGCAATAGCTGAAGGTAAAATACATCATGTTTCACCAGATAATATACACTTTCACGAAGTCGGCGCTATTGACTCAATTGTTGATATCGTGGCATCTGTCGCAGGTGTTCATCTTCTAAATATTGAGAGGCTTTTAGCCTCAAAAATTGCATTAGGTAGCGGCATTATAAAAAGTGCGCATGGTGAAATTCCAGTACCGTCACCTGCAACAATGGAACTCTTAAAAGGGGTTCCTGTCTTTCAAACAGATCAAAATGCTGAGCTTGTAACACCTACAGGTGCAGCATTAGTCACGTCTCTATGTTCTTCCTTTGGGCCTATGCCTCCAATGACAATAAGCAGCATAGGGTATGGGGTTGGCGATAATATCCTTGATGGCAGACCTAATCTTTTGCGAATCCTTCTTGGAAATGATAAAGACAAAGAGGTGCTTGAGATAATAGTAGTTCTTGAGTCAAACTTAGATGATATTAATCCGGAGTTATTGGGCTATTTGATGGAAAAACTATTTGATGCAGGCGCCATGGATGTAAATTTCACCCATATACAGATGAAGAAAAACAGGCCGGGCATAAGAATTGAGGTTATTGCAAGGCCTGAAGATAAGGAGTTGCTTGCATCTATCATTTTCAAAGAGTCAACTGCCATAGGGATTCGCATTAATTATATAGAAAGGAAAATATTAGAGAGGCAATCAATTACAGTTAAATCCCCTTGGGGCAGTATGAAGGTTAAAAAAATCATTGGAAACGATAAAGAGGTAGACCTTGTGCCGGAATATGAAGAGTGCAAAAGAATTGCAAAGGAAAACAAACTTGCCTTAAGGGATGTTTATGCATGGGTTGCAGGCCTTTCAAATAAAAATTAATTCCCCAACCACACAATCAATATACATACCTCTATTATTTAAAAAAGCTTTTTGGTACAACAACAATACCCCTGGGCGTCACTGTAAATTTTTTTCTGTCTTCACTTGGATTGTAGCCAATTTCTGTGCCGGATGGGATGATATTATGCTTATCAATAATAGCCTTTTTTATCTTACAATAACGCCCTACTGAAACATAATCCATAATCACTGATTCCTCAACCGTTGCCCAGCTCCGTATAACAGCATAATAAGAGATAACCGAGTTCCTTACAACGCCACTAATCACTGAACCTGGAGCCACCATTGAATCAAGGGCCTTGCCCACCCTGAAACCTTCATTTCGTTCGTTGCTGAAGTTAAACTTTGCAGGTGGTGCAGGCAATTGGTATGTGTTGATGGGCCAGGTTTTACTAGAAAGATTGAATGGTGGATTAAGCCCGGTTAAATCCATATTGGCATTCCAATAAGCATCTAATGTGCCGATATCCCTCCAGTATGAAGAATCTTTCGCACTATATTCTAAGCTGCGTCTTCCTTCACTATCCCCATGGATATTATATGCATAATCTTCAATGACATTTTGCTGTTGAAAGGGGTATGCATATACCCTTGATTTAGTAATTAAATATGGTATTATGTCTTTTCCAAAATCATTTTTATCTTTTAATTGAAGGGCACTTAAGAGGATATCTGTGTTAAATATATAAATGCCCATAGATGCTAATACCTTATCAGGGTCACCTGGAATGGTTTTGGGATTTTTCCTTGGTTTTTCCTGGAATCCATGGATTTGATAATCTTCATCAACCTCAGCGATACCATAATTATATGCCATATCCAGACCTGTTTCTATTAGGCCAATAGTGATATCTGCATTTTTCTCAATGTGATACCTTAAAAAACGGCCATAATCCATTTTGTAAATATGGTCCCCCGACAAAATTAAAACATATCGTGCCATTGACTGTTCAAGAAGATAAATATTCTGGCGAATAGAATCTGCAGTGCCTTGATACCAATCTCCGCTGACTCTTTGCTGCGGCGGCACAACTTTTAAAAAATGTCCTAATTTTTGATTGAATATATTCCACCCGTTCTCTAAGTGTTCTGTCAGGGATTGCGATTTATACTGGGTTAGGACTATTATTTTGTAAAGCTCTGAATTTATACAATTGCTTAGAACCAGGTCTATAATCCTGTAAATGCCACCGAATGGAACCGCCGGCTTTGCCCTATCCTGAGTCAATGGCATTAATCGTTCTCCCCTACCGCCGGCCATAATAAAAGTTAGGACATTTTTCATAATTGTATGATTTTATTCTGTAAGTTTACTAAATCTATGAGGATTTGATAGGTTGCATTAGCTTGGTTAACAATGGAAAAAAGCCCATTTATATGCTATTCTCAATGC
>CAYSWP010000006.1:0-19998 GCA_964434795.1 uncultured Desulfobacteraceae bacterium
AGGCCTTTATTTTTCAATCTTTGCTTCATGGCGCCGGTTCGTTATTTGATAATTTGTAAGCGTTCACAGAACGCTGAAATTAGAAAATAGAAATTGGAAATTTGGCCTTCATGCTTTTGCACTGTTGATGAAAGCATTCAATTTTGGGCCGAGTTTTTCAACTATTGCTTTGAACGGCTATCACGTATTAAAGGCGTGTCAGGCCCTATCTGATAATTCTTCTGCCAGTTTGTAAACATCCAACTCGTAAACTCGTTTCATCTCACCCAAATTTCTATTTTCCAATTTCAAGTTTCAAGCCGTGAACGGCTACCTAATATTTAAAGCTGTAATTATTTTTTAAGCACTCCCTTGATATATAAAATTTCCTCACTGCCTAATAATTTTGCCGAGACAAAATATATAATCACACCAGAGGCTATGGTGACTAAAAGACCTATTGTTAACGAGAGGTTGTTTTGCGTAAAATGATATGCAAAGACCTTCATATAAATAAAAAATATAAAGGCTCCCATAACCAGAGATGAAATAAGTGACCTGATCATTGAACCTGCAACTATCCTTCCATTGATCCCACCCAATCTCTTTCTCAACAAAAAAATAAGTATAAATAATTGCAATGTTGATGCAAGGGAAAGGGCCAGGGCCAGACCGCCGTGTTTTAAAGGCCCCATCAATAAAAGAGAAAACATGATGTTTGAAATCATTGCAATTGCCGCTACCTTTGCCGGTGTTTTTGTATCCTGCAGCGAATAAAAGGCGGATACAAAAATTCTAAGACCTGCAAATGACCATAATCCCAAGGAATAATACAGAAGAGCATTGGCAGTCATTGCTGTACTGAAAGAATCGAATGCCCCCCTTTCAAATAACAGTTTCACTATCGGCTGCCTTAAAACAATCAACCCTACCATTGCAGGAATTGTTATAAACATGGTGAGTCTCAGGGCATGGGAAAGCGTGTCTTTTAACATAGTAATTTTACCGTTAGATGCCTCTCTTGATAAGGACGGCAGAACTGCAGTGCTGATTGCTATGGCAAAAACTCCAAGGGGAAACTGCACGAGCCTGTCTGCATAATAAAGGTAAGAAATGCTCCCTTCTTCTAAAAAAGAGGCTAATAATGTTCCAACGAGCTGATTAATTTGATAAATTGCCGAACCAAATATCGTTGGAATCATAAGCATAACTATTTTTCTTAATGCTGAATGTCTTAAGCTCCATTTGGGGGCAAAGGACATGCCTTTATTAATCAAAAAAGGAATCTGCAATGCCAACTGCAAAACCCCTCCCCCTATAACGCCAATAGCCAAACCTGCTGATGGTATCTTCATGTGTGGTGTCAGAAAAATCAGTGTGGCAATCATAGAGAGATTTAAAAAAATAGGGGCCGCAGCAGGTGCTGAAAAATGCTTAAGAGAGTTAAGCACCCCGCTGAAAAGAGATAACAGACTAACGAGAAATATATAAGGGAACATTATCCTGGTCAAGAAAACCGCGAGGTTATATTTTTCCCCTATCCCACCGAAACCCGGCGCAATAATTCTTATAAGGAATGGCGAAAATACAATGCCGACAATTGTGAAGAATATCAAGATTACAGTCAGGGCTGTTAAAACAATTTGAGCAAGGTAAATAGCCTCATGTTTAGATTTTTTTTGAAGGTATTCAGTAAAAACAGGTATGAAAGATACTGAAAATGATCCCTCGGCAAACAGTCTCCTGAAAAGGTTTGGAATACGAAATGCAACAAAAAATGCATCTGCCGCCATACCTGAGCCAAAGAAGCTTGCTATAAGAATGTCTCTTATCAAACCCATAATCCTGCTAAGAAAGGTAAAAATACCAACTATTCCAGCAGCCCGGGTAACGAGTTCATTTTCTTTCATAAAAAAACCTTGACACAATTATTATATTAGTTTAATGTCTCACAAAAATTAATAATTCAGGAGGAAAAAATTTGGCAAATCATAAATCCGCTATTAAAAGGGACAAGCAAAATAAGGTACGGAGGTCAATAAACATGGCATATAAGACAAGGGCTAAAAGTGCCGTTAAAAAAGTCAGGCTTGCTATAGCAGGCAACAAGGTTGAGGATGCACGCCTGTCCCTTAATGAAGCAACTTCAATTCTTCATAAGATTAAATCTAAAGGGATAATACACAGGAATACTGCAAACAGAAAAATCTCCAGATTAACCTTGCAGGTAAATAAAATCGCTGCTATAAGTTCCCAGGAAAACAAAGACGAAATATTAAGTTCTCCAAAATAATATCACCTTTTGAGCCGCTTTTGATTAATTCGTCCGCCTTGTAAATATGGCCCAAGGACTCGTAAAGTTCATTTTCCTTCCATGATTTTCCTTGTGTAATGCATTTTCTTACTACAAAGTCAGGCAAATGTCTTAATTCTTGGGCCATATTTCCTCTTCCTCCACCTACTTCTACCGAGGATTTAGCTGCCAAGAGCAACCTAGTCTGTCTTGCTAACATTTGCAAGAGGCCTAATAATCGATTATTTTCTCTCCCTTGCGTATCAAAAAATCTGTTCAAGGCTTCAGTAGAACGAGATGCATCCCTTTGGAAAACATAATCTACCAGCTCAAAAATAGTATAGAGCTTGCTAAAAACAGCCAATTCCTTTATCTGTTCAATGCCTACGTTTGAGTTTGGATATCTGAGTGATAGTTTCACTATTTCACTATAAATATCCCTCAAATTGTCGCCGATCATCTGATAAAGAAAGGATGGTCCATCTTTTTCCAAAATGAGCCCTTCATCCTTTGCCCGCTTTTGTATCCATCTGTATATCTGCTGTTCGGTTAATTTCTTAAAATTTACCGCCCTTCCGTATTCATTAATCTTTTTATAAAATTTATTTCTCAAATCTATCTTTTCCGATAGCCATATGATACAAGTTGAATCAACTGGATTATCGAGATAGGAAAGGAAGGTGTCCAGGGCAGTTTTAGTGAATTTTTCAGTATTCCTGACAAGTATCAGCCTATGTGAAGAAATAAAAGGGAGCGATCTGGCCCTACTGATTATTTCGTTAGGTGAATTTTCTCCACCATAAAGTGTTTCTAAATTAAAATCCCTTGCTGATTTAGAGATAAAACCGTCTTTTATCTTATCAAGGGTTATCTCAACCCAGAATTCTTCAGGCCCATAAAAGAGATAAAACGGTGCAAGGGCGTTTTCCCTTAGAGAGATGAGAACATTGTCCGGCGTTAAATACTGCATTAAAACCTTTCCATAGTCCTTGAATAAATTCTTGTTGCAAACCTGTGAGCTATTGATATAAATGCCTGGCGCTGATTATGAAGTGTACTCAGCGGGTCCGTGCTAATCTGAAAGTTTGCTTCTTCAGTGAGAGTTGAATCCTGCCAAATTATCTTTCCTGTCTTTGTGTCTGTCAGCTTTACATTTAGCTTTACCCTCAATGTTCGCGATTTTGTGACTTTATCTGTTGAGGTATACCCATGTATGGTCTGCTTTAATACTGAATAGGTCAATGGGGTAGTTTTTACAGAATGAATTCTGCAGCATAAAACACCTTGGGCTTCATCTTTTCTAACGATCCTTACCCTGGAATGTGTTATAAACTCTTCTCTGACTATCCTTGTAAAATCACCTTCCAGTCCCATAAAAGAAGAGGGGCTGGAAAAAACAGGAATGGCTATGGAGTCTAAGCTCACACCTATTGATCCACCGGCAGGTCTAAAATGATAACCGCAGCTAAATAAAGGAAGACATATTATCAATATAAATATGTAATCAGCGATTATTGTATATACTGTAGTTTTTTTTCTTTTAAATGGATGGATCATATAAATTATAGTATCCGTTCACGGGTTCAGCGTTCTGCCCGCCACAAAAACGGCGGGTAAAGGTTCAAAGGTTCAATAGTTAAAGACAGACTCCATGAGCCGGAACGTCAAACTTGGGAACCTAAGAGGCTTAATTCCAGGATGTTGCACTACCCCGTCCGCATCCGTGACGTACTTCTTGTCTTCATCATATATTGCCTATTTAAAGGCCTATCTGCGTGCATCGCACAGGCAGGCAAAGCACCGAAGGGTAAGGCAACCCTGAACCTCTGAACCTCTGAACGCTTACAAATTATATAACTATATTTACCAGTTTTCCCTGAACAACAATAACCTTTTTTATTGGCCTCTCTCCTATAAATTTCCGTATTCTTTCATTTGATAGCGCCATAGACTCAATTTCCTTTTCATTTAATGAAACCGGCGCCTCTACCCTGCTCCTGACCTTGCCGTTTACCTGAACAACAATTATGCGAGTTTCTTTTTCGAGAAACTCTTCCCCATACTGTGGCCATGAAAGTTTAACTAAACTATTTTTATACCCTAATTCTCTCCATAGTTCTTCTGAAATATGTGGAACAACAGGATTTAACAGGATTACCATAGTTTCTACAGCCTCTTTCATAACAGACCAGTCAGCCTCGTTTAATTCTTTTTCATCGTTGATTAACTGATTTATCTTATTAAATAATTCCATAATTGCGCTAATAGCCGTATTAAAATGGAACCTGTCTTCAATATCCTCAGTCACCTTTTTTATTGTCAGGTGTATTTTTCGATATACGTCCTTTAAATAAGGGGGAAGGGATGAGAAATCCTTACAGGGACTGCTTTTTCTCAAATTATCCCTGTTTTCAGCCACTATACGCCATACCCTTTTAAGAAATCTCCAGGAACCTTCAACGCCTTCATCATTCCACTCAAGGTCCCTTTCCGGTGGAGATGCAAATAAACAAAACATCCTAACAGTATCTGCCCCATATCTTTCAATCAACTTCTGGGGGTCCAATACGTTCTTGGTAGATTTTGACATCTTTATAGAAGGTCCAATCTCTACTTCCTCGCCGCAGTGAATGCATTTGCCATCTTTGACCTCTTCCGGGAAGAGAAAGCCATGTTTTTTGCATTTCACTGTCTCTTTGCAGACCATCCCCTGTGTTAAAAGATTCGTAAATGGTTCATCTATTGTTAAATAATCCAGGTCTCTAAGAACTCTTGTATAAAATCGGGAATACAGCAAGTGTAATATGGCATGTTCAATTCCGCCTATATACTGGTCTACCGGCATCCAGTAGGACACCTTTTCTTTATCAAATGGGCCATCATTGTATCTGGGAGATGCAAATCGGTCAAAATACCACGATGATTCAACAAAGGTATCCATTGTGTCGGTCTCTCTTTTTGCTGTTTGACCACACTTGGGGCATTTCGTCTCATAAAAGGAGGGCTCATAGGATAATGGCGATTTTCCTCCTTCTTTAAGGTCTAAGTCAAGGGGAAGGACTACCGGTAGTTCATCTTCCGGAACCGGCACTACCCCGCACTTTTCACAATAAATGACAGGTATAGGGGCGCCCCAATACCTTTGTCTGCTTATACCCCAATCTTTCAGACGATAGTTTATTGTTTTATGGCCCATACCCTTAGACTCAAGATAATCAGCTATATTGTCAAGGGCATCCCTGTTTTTCATACCATTAAACCGGCCGGAGTTTACTAAAATACCATCATCTACGAAGGCCTCGGCCATTCCCTCCTCAGTTATTTCACTGCCTTCCGGCTTTATTACAATCTTTAAGGGTAAATCATATTTCTTTGCAAATTCAAAATCCCTTTGATCATGGGTAGGAACTGCCATAATTGCACCTGTGCCGTATTCATAGAGAACAAAATTGGCAATATAGATGGGTATTTTTTCATTAGTCACTGGATTTAAACAGTATCTGCCGGTGAATACCCCCTCTTTGACGGTAAAATCGGCTGTTCTCATAAAAGTATCAACTTTAAGGGTTTTTTCAATAAAGACATCTACTTTATCCTGTTGAGATGTTCCTCTTGTCATTTTCTTTACCATAGGATGCTCTGGGGCAAAACATAAAAAGGTTGCGCCAAAAACAGTATCCTGCCTTGTTGTAAAAACCTCTATAGAGTAATCATAATCAATTACAGGAAACTTTATAATAGCGCCGTGGCTCTCACCTATCCAGTTTTTTTGCATAGTCAAAACCTTATCCGGCCAACCTGGAAGATTATCACAATATTCAAGCAATTCCTTTGTGTACTCTGTGATTTTAAGAAACCAGCTATCCATCTCTTTTAAAGCAACTTCCTGGTCAGTATGCCTCCAACAACATCCATCAACGACCTGTTCATTGGCCAATACTGTCTGGCATTTCTCGCACCAGTTAACAAAGGTTTTTTTCCTGTATGCCAGGCCCTTTTCAAACATCTTCAGGAAAACAAGTTGTTCCCATCGATAGTATTCCTCCCTGCATGTAGCCAGTTCTCTGTCCCAATCATAGCTAAACCCCATCCTCTTCAACTGAGACCTCATATAGTCTATGTTATCATATGTCCATTTTGCAGGGTGAGTGTTATTCTCGATAGCAGCATTCTCCGCCGGCATACCAAATGCATCCCATCCCATGGGGTGGAGCACATTAAATCCTTTCATCCTTTTATATCGAGCAACTACATCTCCAATGGCATAATTTCTAACGTGTCCCATGTGAATTTTTCCAGAGGGGTATGGATACATTTCAAGCAAATAATACTTTTCTTTAGTATTGTCTTCAACGGCCTTAAAGCAATCTTTCTCATCCCAATAAGACTGCCATCTCGATTCTATTTCATGGGGATTATATTTTTTCATTTTAGACTCTTTAATGTTATTCATGATGTAACGTCTCAGCAGTTTAGACTGAAGGTCCCGCTAAAGGCGGGATTAGGAAAAACGGGAATACGGCTCGTTATGAAGCCATGTTTGGTGCGAGAACCTGCTCTTTTTCCACCAAAGTGCGTCAATCGTGCTTTTTGGACCCCTTCAGCCTTCAGTCTAAACAACTTCAGTCTGACTACGTGAGTAGTCACTTAATCAGTTTCAATTAATATTGAATAATCAACAAGGGGATCGAAATATGACCCTAACTCTTTTTTTAAGTTTTTTAAATCTTCCATATATGGCTCTTCAATTAGAAAAACGACCTTCATCTCATCAAATTTCTTTTTGTTACAGCACTCAATCAAATTAATTATAATAGATTTTATCAAATCTATATAAGGTGTTTTTATTTTATTCTCATAGGATACTATTATCAATATGTCATATAATTGGAGCCTTTCAAGGGTTATCGATGCCTTTTCTGTAACAATATCTATAATATCCGGCAAATAACCACTGATCGGTCCTAACCCAAAAAATAATAATTTATCTGCATTAATCTTGCCTTGAGGGTCAATTAGAAATACCTCTTCCTGTTTTCCGGTGAGGAGATGGCTTCCACTAAGGTGGCTTAAGTAATTTTCTAATTTTTTATTTAGTTCGTGAAGGTGACCATTGTAAAAGGTTTCATTTTCAAACAAAAAACCAACTACTGCCTGATGCCATAGTTGATTTAAATCCCTACAGGTTAATGATAAATCCAGTTTCATATCTACACTGCATTATCAGACTGATTTTCTAAGGTTTCTTTTGAGTCCACCTTTATTTTATTATAGATTTTATCCAACAATCCGTTAATAAATGCGCCTGATTGCATGCCTCCAAATTTTTTCCCTAAATCCACTGCCTCGTTAATAGATACCTTTAATGGAATTTCATCCCTTTTCAAAAATTCATATATTGCCAGTCTCAGTATGGCACGGTCAACTCTCCCAATACGCTCTAATCGCCAATTCTTAGAGGTTTCATCTATTAATTGATCTATCTCTTCAAGGCAAAAAGAAACACCTAAAACAAGCTCTCGAGAGAAGGGTTTAATATTTTTAGATGCATCAAAATTGTTGCAGATTAGATCAAAACATTCCCCCGGATCAGTCTTAAAATAATCCAGACTAAAAAGAACTTTTATTGCCAGTTCCCTTGATTGCCTTCTATTACCCATTTGTCGTATTATGCTATATTTAATCTAATGCCTTAAACAAATTTACCATCTCCATGGCAGAAACAGCAGCATCCCATCCCTTGTTACCGCTCTTGGCCCCTGCCCTATCAATAGCCTGCTCTAATGTATCGCACGTCACAACGCCAAATGAAACTGGGATCTGGCTTTCAAGGGCTACAGATGCAACTCCCCGAGATACCTGGGAGCTGATATATTCAAAATGCGGGGTTTCTCCTCTTATTACGGCGCCTAAGCATATGACACAATCGAATTTATTGCTTAATGCCAATTTTCTTGCTATAGGCGGTATCTCAAACGCCCCAGGCACTTTGAAAATAGCTGTCTGCTCATCAGGTTCCCCTGCTCCGTGTCTTTTCAATGCATCCAGCGCACCATCTAATAATCGTTGACTGATGAAGTCATTAAAACGACTAACAACAATCGCAAATCTAATTCCCTTTGCAGAAATCTCTCCTTCAATATATTTGGGCATGTTAACCCCCTTGTTTTAAATAATAAGTTATTTTTTTAACCTTCAACACTTATGCAATATTCTACTTGTGGTTCCATGTCATTATATGTCCCAGTTTCTCACATTTTGTCAATAGATAGCGCTGATTTTCCGGTCTTGGAGGAATTTCAATAGGTATCCTTTCTGTTATTTCTAGACCATATCCCTCAAGTCCTATCATCTTTTTTGGGTTGTTGGTCATCAACCTCATTTTTTTAACACCAAGGCTAACAAGAATCTGCGCACCTATTCCATAGTCTCTTAAATCAGCCTTAAATCCCAGTTCTTCGTTTGCCTCTACTGTATCAAAGCCCTTATCTTGCAACGCATAGGCCTTTAGCTTGTTTACTAAACCTATACCCCTTCCTTCCTGTTTTAAATAGATAAGAACCCCCAGCCCCTCCTGATTAATCATCTCGGCAGCCTTTTTCAATTGGTCACCGCAGTCACACCTGTAAGAACCAAATACATCTCCTGTAAGGCATTCTGAGTGAACCCTGACCATAATCTCTTTGTCGGGATCAATCTCGCCCTTTACCAGCGCCAGATGCTCACTTTTATCTATCTCATTACGAAATCCTAAAGCCCTGAATTCTCCATAAGGGGTAGGTAAAATTGTTTCTGCCTCTTTGCGGACAAAAGATTCATTCCTGATTCTATAAGCAATAATATCAGCAACAGTGGCAATCTTCAGGTCATGTTTTTTCGCAAACTTATCTAAATCAGGCCTCCTGGCCATGGTTCCGTCTTCGTTCATAATCTCGCAAATAACACCTGCCGGCTTTAGCCCTGCAATTTTGGTCAAATCAACGGAACCCTCTGTTTGTCCTGTCCTAAATAAAACCCCTCCCCTCCGTGCCCGCAAGGGAAATACGTGTCCCGGCTGAACCAGATCTTCAGAGGAAGCATCGTCTGCCACGGCAGTAAGAATGGTATGGGCCCTGTCAGCAGCAGATATTCCAGTAGTTACCCCGTTTTTTGCCTCTATGGTCACGGTAAAGGCAGTGTTAAAAGGAGACCGATTGTCCTGAACCATGAGAGGAAGGTTTAATTTTTCGGCCATCTCCGGACTGAGAGAAAGGCAAATAAGGCCCCTTGCATGCTTGGCCATAAAATTAATTGCCTCAGGTGTAACCTTCTCTGCTGCCATTGTAAGGTCACCCTCGTTTTCCCTATCCTCATCGTCTACGAGGATAATTATTTTGCCTTTCCTCAAATCTTCAATTACATCATCTATCTTAGAAATCCCCATTGTTTCCTCCAAAACCATACTTATCTAACATGGCCCTGTTTATCCTTGACGGACCTTTATCAATTATGGCTGTTTTATCATTAAAAAGAAATTTTTCTATGTATTTGGATATAAGATCTACCTCTATATTTACCCTATCTCCAACCTTTTTTTTCATCATTGCAGTCTCTTTTATAGTCTTTGGAATAATATTTACATCAAAAGAAGTATTAGTGCATTTATTAATAGTGAGACTGACCCCATCGACTGCAACAGAGCCCTTTTCTATCAAATATTTGCCTAAACTTTCTTCAACCTTAACTTGAAGAATAAACGATCTTTGCAATTTTTTAAATCGTTTTATGACCCCTTTACCATCCACATGACCGCTAACAAGATGCCCGCCGAGTCTGTCAGATAATCGGAGGGCCTTTTCAAGATTCACTATTTCACCCTGCCTCATATCACCTAAGGTACTTATATCGAGTGTCTCTTTGGATACATCCAAGGTAAAGAAACTACCCTTAATACTGGTAATAGTCAGGCAAACACCCTCAACAGCAACACTGTCTCCTTCCCGGCAATCAGAAAAAAGTGAAGGCATCTTGATGGTAAAAGTTGCCTCTGAACCATATTTCTGGATATTTCTTATTTCCCCTATTCCTTCAATAATGCCGGTAAACATGATTTGCTAAAATAATAAAAGGTTAACAATCTTGGATTTCTTTGCCTTTACACCCGCTCATGAACTACGGTTTTACTGCTCAGAGTAGGCCTCTATCATGATATCACCGTCAAATTTACTTACTTTTTTGACGGCAAGCGCATAGGAATCTTTTATCATATTAGAACCTGCACCCCTCATAAACGGTACTCCATCATCTCCTCCCAATATCTTAGGCGCCAAAAATAAATAGAATTTATCGGCAAGGTAACCTCTAATTATTGAGTTGTATATTTTTGCACCGCCCTCTACGAGAACAGAGGATATCGGAATTTTTGCCAACCTATCAAATAAATCCGACATGTCGACCTGACCATCTTTGACTTGGCATTGCATCACCTTGGCGCCAAGGTTTTTTACAGACTCTGTTTTTATTTTATTTACATTACTACCTGTGGCTATAATGGTCAAGTGCGCAGTCTCTGAATTAAGCACATAACTATTCAATGGAATCCTTAGATTCGTATCAACAATAATCCTAAGAGGATCAGGCCCTGCTTTTTTTATCATATAGGGTGTTAATTTCGGATTATCCGCTATTATAGTGTCCACTCCAACCAAGATAGCGCCTGTCTGTTTTCTAAGAGTATGAACAAATTTTCTCGATTTTTGGTTTGTTATCCACTTTGAATTTCCCGTTTTTGTTGCTATCCATCCGTCAAGTGTTAGGGCGGCTTTCACAATAACAAATATTTTTCCATCAACTACATTCTTTATATAAACCTCGTTCAATTTCGAGCATTCTTCTTCAAGTACACCGCACTTTACATCAACGCCCCTGGATCGAAGAAATTCACAACCTCCTCCATCTACACCTTTGTTTGGGTCTTTAATGCCTACAACAACCCTCGATACTCCGCTTTCTAAAATAGCCTTTGTACAAGGTGGTGTCCTGCCGTAATGATTACAAGGTTCTAAATTAACATACATTGTAGATCCCCTTGCCCCTTCACCGATCTTTGACAAGGCCGCTACCTCTGCATGTTCCATCCCGGCTTTTTTATGATATCCTGAGCTGATAATCCTGCCATCTTTAACCAAAAGAGCTCCAACTACTGGATTTGGAAATGTTGACCCAAGGCCCCTCTTTGCCAAGGAGATGGTCTTTTTCATAAATCTTTCATCACTATCCATCATCTATGAACCTGTGGAAATATTTTCAGAATTTACCATTTTTAGGTTGGTGTTAACATCTTTTTAGGAGATCTTTTAGGCGGGAAAATAGTCTTATCACTTTCTCTTTAGGGAAAATTTTATAAACCTTCTCTCCTTCTTTCGTTAAGAAGGTCCTTTAACTCTGTCATAAATTCATTTATGTCTTTAAACTGTCTATAAACAGACGAAAATCGGACGTATGCAACATCGTCCCATTCTTTTAGTTTTTCAATAACTTTTTCACCTACATCAGAGCTGTTTATCTCCCTGAACCCGGTTTCCTGGAATAGTTGAGGTAAAGAATCAACAAATTCATCAATGTCATTAGTGCTTATTGGTCTTTTCTGGCAGGCCTTTTGGATCCCAGACCTAATTTTTTCCAGGTTAAAGGGTTCTCTCCTGCCATCCTTTTTTACCACCATGGGTAAAACAGCAACTACCTTTTCATAGGTGGTAAAACGTTTTTCGCAGTTAAGACACTCTCTCCTTCTTCTTATCATCATGTTGTCTTTGCTAAGCCTGGAGTCAATTACCTTATTCTTTATATCTCCACAAAATGGACATTTCATTTCTCTAACCTCTCTATTTCTATATGTGCTTCAGAAATCATCTCATCTGCCAGTGGATCAGGATAACCCTCCGAAAAAAAGATTTTTTTCACACCTGCATTAATCAGCATCTTTGAGCAAATGATACAGGGTTTATGAGTAGAGTAAAGAATAGTTTCCTTAGTGCTAACACCATAATACGCTGCCTGTATAATTACATTCTGTTCAGCATGGAGGCCTCTGCAAAGCTCGTGTCTTTCACCGGACTTTACTCCTAATTTCTCCCGCAGGCAGCCGGTCTCTTCGCAGTGTCTTATACCGGCAGGCGCACCATTATATCCTGTGGCGATGATCCTCTTGTCCTTTACCAAAACTGCGCCGACATGTCTCCTTAGACATGTTGACCTTGTTGCTACCAGCTTTGCTATTGACATAAAATACTCTGACCAGGAAGGTCTTGTCAATGAATATCTCCAATATTACAATTCTTCAGTAAATTTGGCACGTTGAGACTTTCTAAATTATGGGAAATTGTCTGCAAAGAGAATGGACCATTGATTGTATATTATCAATAACCTCATTACTATGGGGTCTTTCCAATACCAAGGTAATCCATTCAGCAATTTTTTTCATCTCTCTCTCTTTCATTCCCCTTGCAGTTAAAGCTGGCGTACCCAACCTTATGCCGCTTGTCACCTTTGGTCCTTTTTTATCAAATGGAATAATGTTTTTGTTTAATACTATTCCTGCTTGCTCCAAGACCTCCTCAGCTTCAGCCCCGGTAAGGTTTGTTTTACTAATATCGAGTAAAATTAGATGGTTATCCGTACCACCGCTAATTAATTTCAGATCTCTCTTAGACAGTTCCTCAGCAAGGGTCTTAGCATTCAATATAACCTGTTTTTGATATTCTTTAAACTCCGGAGTCATCGCCTGTTTAAATGCAACTGCTTTTGCAGCAATAACATGCATTAACGGCCCACCCTGAGTGCCTGGAAAAACCTCGGCATCAATCTTCTTTGAATACTTTTCTCTTGCAAGGATAAAACCGCCACGGGGACCACGCAATGTCTTATGGGTGGTGCTGGTAACAAAGTCGGCATAGGGGACAGGGGAAGGGTGTAAATTTGCAGCCACTAAACCGGCGATATGGGCCATGTCCACAAGTAAATAGGCCCCTACGCCTTCTGCAATCTCCTTAAATTTTTTGTAATCAATTATCCTTGGGTAAGAGCTTGCACCGGCAACAATTAGTTTTGGTCTGTGAGAGTTTGCCAAAGATTTAATCTGATCAAAGTCCAATAAATGGTTTTCCCGGTCTACACCATAGAATACGGGTTTATATAATTTACCGGAGAAGTTGGCGCTGCTTCCATGACTCAGATGCCCTCCATGTGACATATCCATTGATAGTATTGTATCGCCTAACTTTAAAAACGAAAAATATATTGCCATATTTGCCTGAGTGCCGGAATGGGGTTGTACATTTGCATACTCGGCATTAAAAACTTTTTTTGCCCTTTCTATGGCAAGATTTTCTATAACATCAACATATTCACATCCGGCATAATACCTTGCGCCTGGATACCCCTCTGCGTATTTATTTGTTAATACACTCGCCTGGACATCAATTATTTCCCTACTCACATAATTTTCTGAGGCAATCATTAAAAGGTTGCCTCTTTGTCTCTCCGTTTCTCTATCTATAGCGGCAGAAATCTCAGGATCTATTTTTTCTAAATTCATAAAAACTCCAATGAGTTGATTTCTAATATTTTATTATTTTGTTTTCCAGTCAATTTTCAATTTTATCTAAACGCCTCTTGTGGCGACCTCCCTCAAACTCCGTATGCAAAAAAAGATCTACCATTTCTAATGCCAAACCAACCCCTAATACCCTTCCGCCAAGAGCAAGTATATTTGCATCATTGTGCTTTCTGCTAAATTTGACGGTATACAGGTTGTGGCAAAGTGCGGCCCTGACATTTCTGTGTTTATTGGCAACTATTGACATGCCAATCCCTGAGCCGCATATCAATATGCCCCTGCTGAATTTTTTTTCAGAAATATTTTTGGCTGCCTCGTGGGCAATGATGGTGTAATCAATTGGATCATTGTTGAATGTACCTATGTCCTTTACAGGAAACTCATTTTCTTCAGACAAAAATACCTTTATTTTCTCTTTCAAGTCAAAACCAGCATGATCAGATCCTATTATTATATCCATTGTTTTTCTGTTTCAGCTTAGATCATTCAGGGCTCACTCAAAAATTACTTCACATTTCAGCCGCCGATGCATCCCGCCTGACTGCGTTGTGAAAACTCGGAATATGCCTGATATTCCTGCGTTTCCACGCCTTGTCAGACGGGCGCCTCAACACCTGAAATTGCGAATTTATTTTTTCGTGAACCCTAAGCTATTTGGTTTGGGATTTTCTATGATTAGAAGTAATATTAAGGATTCCTAAATATTTAATTATCTATACAGGATGCTTAATTTTTCAGCTTGTATATTCTCGAAAAATTAATGAACAATTAGTGCCCCCAAACCCAAAAGAGTTTGATAGCGCTGTTTTCACATCCACCTCTCTGGCCTTGTTTGGAACATAGTCAAGATCACATTCAGGGTCCGGGAATTCGTAGTTAATAGTTGGCGGTATTAAGTTATTGTTAATCGTTAAAACAGAGTATATGGCCTCTACTGCTCCTGTGCCGCCTAACATATGGCCTGTCATAGATTTTGTTGAGCTCAAAGGCACCTTATATGCATAATCACCAAAAGCAGATTTTACCCCCTTAGTCTCGGATAGGTCATTTAGTTGGGTGCTTGTTCCATGGGCATTTATGTAATCAATTTCCGTTGGTTTTATATTTGCATCCTTTAATGCTTCTTTCATGCATGCACTTGCACCCTCTCCCTCAGGGTCAGGCGCTGCCACATGATAGCCATCTGAAGACATTCCGTACCCAATGATCTCAGCATAAATATGGGCGCCTCTATCTAAGGCATGATTCAATTCCTCTAATATAATAATGCCTCCGCCCTCTGATATTATAAAGCCATCCCTTTCCTTATCAAAAGGCCTTGATGCTTTCTCCGGTTCATCATTTCTCGTTGACAGGGACTTCATGGAGATAAACCCACCTAAGGCCAAAGGTGTCAGAACGGACTCTGTTCCACCAGTAATCATGGCATCGGCTGCTCCACGACTAATTGTCTTAAATGATTCACCAATGGCATGAGAGCTTGCAGCACATGCTGTTACTATAGAGGTATTTGGTCCCCTTGTCCCAAATTCAATGGAAATTTTACCAGGGGCCATATTAGCAATTATTCCAGGGATAAAAAAAGGGCTTATCCGTTTTGGCCCTTTTTCTAATAAAATCTTATGGTAATGCTCAATGGTGCCTAACCCCCCCAATCCTGAACCTGTTATGCATCCTATACGATGTTTGTTTAGGGAAGTTATATTTAGCCTTGAATCCTCAATTGCCATACGTGTAGATGCTATGGCATAATGGATAAATATATCAAGATGCCTGACATCCTTTGATGACAGAAAATCCTCAGATCTAAAGTTTTTAACCTCACCAGCTATTTTAGATGCAAAAGCAGATGTGTCAAATTTGGTAATGTATCCTATTCCGGATTTTCCTTCTGAAACGGCCTGCCAGTTCTCTTCAACACCAAGACCCAGGGGCGTCACCATTCCTAACCCCGTAATGACAACTCGCCTTTCCATCCTGTATTCTCCTGATTCTATGAATTTACCCCTTGTTCTTTGCAATATATTCAATAGCATCCTTGACAGTAGCTATTTTTTCGGCATCATCATCTGATATAGAAATATCAAACTCCTCTTCTAACGCCATAATCAATTCTACCTGGTCAAGGGAATCTGCCCCTAAATCATCAACAAATGATGCCTCTGGAACTACATCCTCTTCTTTAACCTCTAACTGCTCACAAATAATCTTTTTTATTTTCTCCTCAGCTGACATATACATTCACCTCCATAAAGTTTTTACTAATTATAACTACATATAAAGGCCACCATTTACATGGATAACCTGCCCTGTAATATAATTTGCGCTACTGGATGCCAACCAATAAACTGCCTCAGCCACATCCTCAGGTTCTCCCATCTTTTCCATAGGAATCTGCGACATAAATGCCTCTTTGGCCTTATCAGGGAGATTCTCCGTCATCTCGGTATTGATAAAGCCTGGAGCTACGGCATTAACGGTAACACCCCTTGCAGCCAGTTCTCTTGCAGAAGTTTTTGTTAAACCAAGAATCCCTGCCTTAGATGCTGAATAGTTTGCTTGGCCTATATTTCCAATCTCCCCAACCACAGAGGAAATATTTATGATTTTACCGCTCCTCTCTTTCATCATTGACCTCATTATGGCCTTAGTACAGTTAAAAACACTCTTAAGGTTAACTGCAAGAACCTGGTCCCATTGGTCTTCAGACATTCTCATCAGAAAAGCATCTCTTGTTATACCGGCATTGTTTACCAATACATCCACCCTGCCATAACTTTTAACTATTTCACCAAAAAATTTCTCTACAGCCTTAAAGGAGGAAACATCCAACTTTTCCGCTATTGCCTCTACACCCATTTCTTTTAACAACTCTAATGTTTCATTTGCAGCAACATCATCAGGGTCATAATGGACTATTATAATCATTGCATTCTCTTTCGCAAACCTGAGTCCAATTGACCTGCCGATTCCCCTTGATCCTCCAGTTATTACAACTATCCTTTTTGATTCCGGCAATATACTTCCCCTGTTTTGTTTAATATTTTATTTATAAAAACATATCAATATAATGAATTGGTTGCCACAAAGCGGCTTGTCTTATTGAAAAATCGTTTCAATCCATGATGTGTCATTTATTTTACCGACTCTTTTTCTACCTTAATTACACTTTCACCATTATAGGTTCCACAATTCATGCATACATGGTGTGGTAAAACAGGCTCATGACATTTTGGGCAAAACGATACATTTGGCATTGTAAGATGATGATGAGATCTACCTTTGTCTCTTCTTGATTTTGATTTTTTCTTCTTAGGTACTGGCATAGTATAATTTCCTCTCTTATTTGTTATATAAATTAATCAGCTTTTGCTGAGCATGAACAGGTTTCTATGTTTAAATTACATCCACAAACAGGGCAAAGCCCTTTACAATCAACGCTGCATATGGCTTTCATTGGAATATTAAGGGCAATCTGCTCTCTGATTATCTGATCAGAGTCTAAATATCTGCCATCTATAAAATTGATATCAAGATCGTCCTCTGATAGCTCAATGTCCAATTTTCCCTTATATGGCCTCAGTGATAAAAAAACCCTAAAGTTTGTTGATAGATCCCTATCATAAGGCGCAAGACATCGGTCGCACCTCAATTTCAAGCTCGTGGACAAGACACCTTCTACTGTAACCTTTTTCCCTGTCAGGTATACTTTAATCCACCCGGACAGAGGTCCGGAAAGCCCTATGATATGGTCATTTCCAAAGTCCGATTCCCACCATTCAGGGGTAATGTTAAATTTGATATATTTACCCTCTGAAGGAATATTTGTCAAATCTATTTTCATTTATATCTTTTTAATAAATTACCACATTTATTGAAAAGAAGTAATCCTTGCTATTATATCCAATAATGCCTTTTGTCAAGAAATTTTCTTACAATTTCTTACACCATCAACGCTTGAATTGTTTAAAAGAAAGTAGTAATATAAAGGTCAAAATGAAAACAAAACAAGTATTCAAATCATACGACAGACATAATGTTAGCCCTGTCACTTCATTCAGATATTGTCCAAGATGTGGTGCAAAATTTAATTCAGTATCCCAGGAAAAATACTATCGGCTAAAATGCGAAAGTTGTGGTTTTATTTTATACAAAAACCCATATCCAGGGGTGGTGACATTAATAATTGATCATGAAAAGGTGCTATTAGGGAAAAGGTCAAAAAATGTTTTTAAGGGCGGGAAATGGAGCCTGCCTGGTGGATTCATTGAATTTGATGAAGACTTTTTATCTGCGGCACACAGGGAAATAATGGAAGAAACCGGTCTTTCCATAAAAATAAACTCACTTATAAGTGTAGTTTCAAATTTCCTTTCTCCTGAATTGCATACCCTCGTTATTGTTCTTTTGGCCGAAAAATTAAATGGTGAGCCAACCCCAGGTGATGACATGGTGGAATTAGCCTGGTTTACCCTTTCAAGCCCACTTCCCGATATGGCATTTGAAGCAGATAAAGATATAATCAACAGGTATTACAAAACGAAGATAAAAGGCATACACATAGATCATAGATATGCATTTTCGTAATATTATCTAATTTTATTTCCTTTTTTAAAATCCTTAAAACCCATTAAGGAGGTAATTAAAATGATACGTAAACCAGCAGTAGCAAACCAGTTTTATCCTGGAAGGGAAAAAGATCTTAAAGAAGATATTGCCGGAAGAATAGCAGAGGGGCAAAAAAGAGAAAAAGTACTTGCCCTTGTAGCCCCTCATGCCGGTTATATCTATTCCGGCAATGTTGCAGGCAAAGTTTATTCAAAGGCTGAAATCACAGACGATGTTATAGTTATGGGGCCCAATCATCATGGTATCGGTGATCAGTTTGCGGTCATGGAGAATGGCGAATGGGAAATGCCCAGCGGCAACATCACTATCAATGAAAAACTTGCAGGTCTGCTTGTTGAAGAGTCCAAATGGTTATCTTTTGATAACCAGGCCCACATTCAAGAGCACTCTGTTGAAGTGCAATTGCCATTTATTCAGCACATCAATCCAGACATTGAATTTGTCCCCATTGTTCTTGGCAGGGCGGATTTTAAAATATGCGAGGAAATAGGCATGGCCATAGCAAGGGCCATAAAGAGATATGACAAGCCTGTTGTCATAGTATCCAGCACAGATATGACCCACTATGAATCTCAGGAAAGCGCCAAAAGTAAAGACAAATTGGCCATAGATAAAATCCTCGCATTAGACCCTGCAGGCCTCCTTGAAACAGTTAACAGAAATAATATATCCATGTGCGGTGTAATACCAACAACAATAACACTTGTGGCAACCATGGAACTTGGCGCTACAAAGGCGACCTTAGTAGATTACGCCACATCAGGGGATGTCAGCGGAGACTACAGCTATGTTGTAGGATATGCAGGCTTTATTATCCAGTAACTGATACAATGGTGCTATTTTATCAGGCAATAGTACTAAAGAATGGTGAAGGCAACATCAATGCCGACCCGCTCTTTTTTAACCCTTCAAAAAGTAACTTCCACCTTCTGGCCACTTCACCGTGCATAGACAGGGGAAACAATAGCACTCCCGGAATCCTTAGTGTAGGCTTTGAGGGGGATCCAAGGATATTTGATGGCAACAATGATGGTACTGCAACTATTGATATGAGGGCCGATGAATGTGTAGACAACGATAGAGACGGACTTCCAGACTATTGGGAAATGGCATATTTTGGTAATCTAAACCAGGGATCAGATGACGATTATGATGGAGATGGAAGGAATAACATAGAGGAATATCAGCGAGGAACCAACCCCGCATCAGTTGCAGACGGCGATGTAGCCCCCCTTGGAAACCGTGATGGAAAGGTAAATGTAGGAGATGCACTGGCGGCCCTCCGATTTGCCCTTGGGTTGGAGACCCCTACACAGGAGGATATAGCGCATGGAGATGTGGCCCCCTTGGATGCAAGTGGCCAACCAGACCCAGATGGGATCATTAATGTAGGGGATGCACTGGTGATATTGAGGAAGGCGTTGGGGATTATTTCGTTTTAACAAAGTCAATTCAGAAAATTATCCAAAAAGTTGCGACCTGTGCGATTAGCCATTAGCGT
>CAYSWP010000007.1:0-4054 GCA_964434795.1 uncultured Desulfobacteraceae bacterium
GCGGCCTTATGATCGGAAAAAAATTCTGTGTGGGTTACAAGAAAATGTCCGATTACCTGGATTCCTTTTGACTTTTTAGCGCAATGCTCTCGAAGGCGCCTGGCAAGGTCCTTGGTGATGCCAACATAGCGTTTTCCAGTTTCTCCTTTTAACACATAGACTGTTATCATCGCCGACCTTCCAAAAGTAACGTATACATGATAAAACAAAAAGGCACCTGCAATGCAAGTGCCTTTATTTCTAATGAATTATGGTCGGGGCGAGAGGATTTGAACCTCCGACCCCCTGCTCCCAAAGCAGGTGCGCTACCAGACTGCGCCACGCCCCGAATACTATAATCTTAATACCTGCTTTCTCCTGATAAATCAAGCAAATTATAATTTAATTTTACTTGCATTACTTTTTAGCGCATCTTTTTTATTGACTTTGAAGGGATGAGATAATATTTATCTTAACAAAAATAAAAGGAAAGAGCAGATTTATGAAAGATATTCAAAATCAAAAAGATGATAGAAATATAGATATAGACAAAGTTGGAATAAAGGACATCAGGTACCCTATAACGGTTCGTGACAAGGAGATAAAGACGCAACAAACAGTTGCCTTGATTAATATGTATGTTAATTTGCCAAGGAACTACAAAGGCACCCATATGAGCAGGCTTATTGAAATTCTTAATGAGCACAATAGAAGTATATCAATACAGAATCTTTCTGATATACTGCTGACTATGAAGAAGCGGCTCAATGCTGAAAGCGCTCACATAGAAATTTCCTTTCCATACTTTATAATGAAGTCTTCACCTGTTACACATAGCCAGGGACTCATGGAATATCAGTGCACCTTTAAAGGAAGCATAAATAAAGGAAAAGACCTTGTGGTTATGATAAACGTGCCTATCACCACTCTTTGCCCATGCTCTAAAGAGATAAGCAGCTATGGTGCTCATAATCAGAGGGGAGAGATAAGGCTGCAGGTTAGATTTAATAAATTTGTATGGATAGAGGATTTAATAAAACTTGCGGAGGGATGCGCCTCGTGTGATGTCTACTCAGTTTTAAAAAGAGAGGATGAAAAATATGTTACTGAAAGGGCCTATCAGAACCCAAAATTTGTTGAAGATGTTGTAAGGGATGTGGCAAAAGAACTTGAAAAAGACCCAAATATAACCTGGTTCGCCGTTGAATCGGAAAACTTTGAGTCTATCCATAACCATAATGCCTATGCCTATATAGAAAGAAATCAAGTTAAATAGTTTTCAAATAAGAGGAGAGTAAAATATGCCTGAAGATCTTAAAAGGATGTATCGGACAGTGATGGATGACCATTTTCCGCCTAATATTACAATTCAGTTTGGAGACCAGAAACTGGAATACAGAAAAAGGACATGGAAGATATCTGATGAAAAAACAGGTGAATTGATTGAGAAGGGGTTAAGGTATGGTGAAAATCCAGGACAGGAGGCAGCGCTGTATGAGCTGATAAACGGGAATCTTGTACTTGGCGAGTGTCAATTTATTCGGCCTGGAAATGCCCTGGTATCGAACATAACCGAGACACAAATGATCCAAAGTGGAAAACACCCGGGAAAGACCAACCTGACAGACGTTGATAATGCCCTTAATATATTAAAATACATTTCCATAGGCCCTGCGGCAGTAATTGTTAAACATAATAATCCCTGTGGCGTAGCTTATGGATCTACTATAGATGATGCATACAATAAGGCAAATATGGCGGATAGAATAGCGGCCTTTGGTGGATGTGCAGTTTTTAACAGGCCAGTTGATAAAGATACGGCCACACTAATTAGCAATAATTATCTTGAGGTAGTAGTTGCGCCTGACTTTGAGGAAGGCGCTATATCTTTGCTGACCAAGAGCCCAAACATTAGGATAATCAAAATCAGCAGGATTGATAAGTTAGGCGAATACACAAATGAACGTTTTATTGACTTCAAAAGTCTTGTTGATGGAGGGATTATTGTCCAGCAATCTCCTATAAATAAAATTAAATCATCAGATGACTTTGAGCTTGCATCTACCACTTATAAAGGGAAAGTATATGGTATTGCAAGAAAACCTTCAAAAGACGAATATACCGATATGCTCTTTGGTTGGCAGGTGGAGCAGGGTATTACGTCCAACTCGGTAATTTATGTTAAGGATGGTGTTACAGTTGGCATTGGCACAGGAGAACAGGACAGGGTTGGTGTGGCTGAAATAGCTATTTATAAGGCCTATAGCAAGTATGCAGATTCTCTATGTTTCAGCAAATTCGGCATCCCATACAAAAACATGGAGGCTGATATAAACAAGGGAAAGAGAGACAAATCTTTAAAGGAAGAGATAGACAGAAAAACAGATGATGCCCATGGTGGGTTGATAGGCGCAACTATGGTATCAGATGCATTTTTTCCTTTTAGAGATGGCGTTGATGTGGCCATAAAAGAAGGGATAGGGGCAATAGTTCATCCAGGAGGTTCATTGAGGGACTTTGAGTCAATCGAGGCCTGCAATGAGGCGAATCCTCAAGTAACTATGGTTCTTACAGGTCAACGTGCATTTAAGCATTAACAATAAACGTAACAATACAACAACTAAGGCACTAAGTCACGAAGGAAAGATATGAATTATTTTAAAGTCTTAGTGTCTTCGTGACTTAGTGGCTGTACTAATATAATCAAACAAGATGTTCAGGCCATGCCGGAGAATCCTATGAATTGGTCATAGTTGGAATTTATTGATAGACCGTAGCTGTCTTTACCTGTAAACTTGAATTCTATGTGAGAGGGATCTATTGTGGCATCGGACGAGGCATTCTGGGAAATTTTGAATTTTACTGTGGCTGTTAGTGTATCCTGGTCATAAAAAACATTAACAGGGTATTTATCAATCTCTGCTTCAGTAGAGGGAATAGAGTTATTGAAATTATATGCTTGCCCGGGGCCACTTCTGGATGACCTGCCTATTTCCCAGTTGAACCTGTTTTCAACAGAAGATTTGTCCATTTCCTTATCAAATTGAAATACCATGGTGAAATTTTTTGAAGTGTCGGCATCTATAAGGTAGCTGTCCAATAATGCGACAGGCGCTCCCTGATTCAGTTTATATAGAAATGTGCTTGCACCGGCATAGGCAAATAACATTTTTGGGGGGTCAACCTTATACATATAACGACTGAGAGTGTCTGCTAAACCTGGCGATTCATCCTCAAGAAAATCAACCATTTCTTGCGCCTTCTCCATCTCTCCTGAATCAGCATAGGCATATCCTAATTCACTGTATGCATTATAGAAATCGTCTTTGATATCTATGGCCTGCTGGAATTGGCTGACGGCAGCATCATATTCTCCCTTTTTACTGTGTATAAGCCCCAACCCATAATTACCGTCCGGCCTTTGAGGCTCCATTCTTAAAACTTTGTTGAAAATATTCTCCGCTTCACTGTATCGTCCTGTATTCATATATGCCATGCCTAAGGATACATAATTGTTTGCGCTTGGATTTAACCTTACTGCCTCTTCATATTCCTTTCCAGCATCATCATATCGTTCCTCAGAATAATAAAGATTCCCAAGGGTAATGCGAATATCGTCACGTTGCGGATTTAAATTGATGGATTGCTCGTATGTTTTTATGGCATTTTTTGTGTCATTAAGTTTAAGATATGTGATTGCCAGATAGTTGGATGCGTCTGCTGAAAGAGGCGAATTAAAAGACAGGCCAACAGATCTCTTGAATTCTTTTACAGCCTCGCTATAATTTTTTTCCATATAGCGGTCTATACCCTTTGAAAGAGACTGTCTCGCCAAATTCTCAAGGCTGTTTTGCCGCTGATTAATATAAGAAAAAAGATTTTCTGCATTTACAGAACTGAATACATCCATGCCGATTTACCTTCCATTATGATCACCTATATTTATTATTATCGGCTAAAAAGGACTTTTCTTTAAGCCGTTTTTTAATTATTCATGAAAAAAATGGAATTCCCATAAAGGATATTGGCATCCTTTATTTACCGGTTTACATTTTTTTAAAAAAGGTATGTATTT